>NZ_JBVPVA010000664.1:0-2103 GCF_055612215.1 Actinomycetospora sp.
CGTCGTCGCGGTGGTCGTCGCGGTCACCGTCCCGCTGCCCTCGCCGCTCGAGCTGCGCGACTGGGCCGCCCGGCTCGGCCCCACCGCCCCGCTGGTCTACTTCCTCGTGCACGCCGTCATCACGACGACGCCGATCCCCCGCACCGCCTTCACCCTCGCGGCCGGGCTCGTCTTCGGTCCGGTGTGGGGCCTGGGGCTCGCGGTGGGCGCCTCCATGGTGTCGGCGGCGATCGGGTTCGCGATCGCGCGCCGGCTCGGCGGGCGGGCCATCGCCCGGCTCGGCCCGGACCGGGTGCGGGCGCTGGAGGAACGACTCTGCGAGCGGGAACTGCTCACGGTGACGTCGTCGCGGCTCGTCGGGATCCCGTTCGCGCCGCTCAACTACACCCTCGGGGTCACCAGCGTCGGCTGGCGGGCCTACGTCGTGGGCACGGTGCTGGGCCTGATCCCCGGGACGGCCGCGGTGGTGCTGCTCGGGGACGCGGTGACCGGCGGGATGTCGCCGGGGATGTTCGTGATGTTCGCGGTCTCCGGGACGCTCGGCGCCGTCGGGATCCTGGTGTCGGCGCGCGGACGGCGCCGACGCCCGGCCGACGACGCGACGGCCGCGGACGACGGCGAGGCCGAGGCGGCCTGACGCGCCGGGGGGCTCGGCCGGAGGCCGGGCCCGCTCAGCCTCCCGACGGGGCGCCGGTCTCGGCCGGGCCGCGGGTCGGCGACGGACCCGTCGGCGGGCGCGGCTCGTTCGCCGGCTGCGGGGGCAGCACCGGAGCGGGCGTGATCTGCCCGGGCACCGGCGGCGGCCCGGGCGGCGGGAAGCCCTCGGTGGAGTACTCGTTCGGGCTGGCGGGCTGGTCCGGGGCCGGCTCCGCGGAGTACGTGCAGCCCGCGAGCACGGCGGCGGCCGCGGCCACCACGACGACCCAGGACGCTGTCCGTCGGCGCACGCTCTCTCCTCCTCCGTCGGTCTCCTACCGGTGCCCGAGCACCCTAGCGCCCGCGGATGATCACCGCGGGGTGCGTCCCGCGAGGACGCCCCGCGGCGCGATCGAGTGCACGGGCTCCGGGGCGGCGCCCTCCTCGCGCAGGACGTCGTTGGCGGCCAGCACCCCGGTGAGGGCGGCGCGTTCCATGAGCGCCGACGGGATGTCGGTGCCCACCCAGTCCCCCGCCAGCCGCAGGCCGCGGGCGTCGGTGAGCACGCCGGGCCGCTGCGGGTGGTAGCCCGGGTCGAACCCGGGCGCGTTGGTGTAGCGGTGGGCGTCGACGTCGAGCACCTCGAGGTCGGCGAACTCCGGCCACAGTGCGGTGAGCTCGGTGCGCATCGCGGCCACGAGGTCGTCGAGCGAGACGTCGTGCGGGCAGGCGTAGGAGTGCAGCTCGATCACCGACCCGCCGGCCGCGCGAGCCCAGGCGGCCGACTCGGCCTCGAGGCGGTGGAACAGCGTCACGGAGTCGAGCACCCGCTCGCGGGTCACCCCGGTGAACGGGGCGCGCGCGGGGTCCACGTCACCGCGGCACCAGAACCGCGCCACGACGTAGGGCTCGCCGCCGGGCAGCCCGGCCACCCGCTCGGCCAGCCGGGGCGCGGTCGTCGCGAACCCGGGCGACCGCTCGAACAGCGCCCGCGTGCCGGGGACGTCGGTGGCGACGACGAGGTGGCGGGCCGTGCGCGTCGGGCCGTCCTGGACCCCGACCGACCACCCCGACTGTCCGCTGACGACGACGGTCGCGCGGGCCCCCGTCGTGACCGTCGCCCCGTGCTTCTCGAGCAGGCGGGTGAAGGGCTCCCACAGCGTCGTCGCGTACTGGTCGCGGGGGGCGTCCATCCCGAGGCCCTCGGGGTTGCCGGTGAAGTAGAAGTGGCACATGGCGAGGAACTCGGCCGCCGAGTAGCGCTGCTCGGTGTTGAAGAAGGAGTGCGCGAAGACCTCGAAGAGCATCGCCCGGCCGCGCTCGGAGAAGCCGAGGGAGTCCAGCAGATCGGCGGTGGTGCGGTGGTCGTGCTTGGCGAAGGTGGCCACCGGGTCGTAGCGCAGCATCTCGAGGGCCTCGCGGCCGTCGACCTTGCGCAGGTCGCGCAGCCGGAAGCTCGGCGACTTC
>NZ_JBVPVA010000943.1:0-2261 GCF_055612215.1 Actinomycetospora sp.
GGTCCGCTGCGGGCCGGGGCACCCACTCTCGGGGCCACGGTGGCGGTGCCCGCCGGCTGGCAGGTCGGCGGGAGCCAGCAGCTCGTCCCGGTCGCGCCGGACCGCTTCCCGACCGTGGTGACGCTCGCCGACCGCGCGACGGTCATCCTCGGTCGCCTCGACCCCGCCCGCGGCGCCGGGCCCGACGCCCTCGCCGACGAGGCGCGTCGTCTCGTCGGGGCCTTCGCCGACGGGGCCATGCGCCGGACGCCGGGCGAGCGCGGTCGGATCGCCGCCGTCTCCGACGACGCGGGCAGTCTCGACGGGCGCGACGCCCACACCGTGGTCCGCCGGGTGACGACGTCGGAGGGTCCGGGTCCGCTCGTCCGCGTCACGACGGTGGCACCCGGACGCGGCACGCCGGGCCTGGTGCTGCTCGCCGTCGCCGCCCCGGGGCCGCGTCAGGCGGCCGACGGCGCGGCCGCCGACCGGGTCGTCCGCTCGCTGTCCTCCGCCGTCCCGGGTGCCGTGCCGGCCGGTGCCGTGCCGCCGGCCGGCGGCCGGGCGGGTGTCCCGCCCCTGTCGGCGCCGCCGCGCAGCGCGGGTCCGCCGACGCGTCCGGTCAGCCCGCCGGCCGTCCGGTCGACGCCCACAGATCGCTGACGGCCACCCCGAGCTCGCCGAGCAGGTGGCGGGTCAGCGGCAGGCTGATCCCGACGACGTTGGACGGGTCGCCCTGGATGCCCTCCACGAACCAGCCGCCCAGCCCGTCGAGGGTGAACGCGCCGGCCACCGAGAGCGGCTCGCCCGAGCCGAGGTAGGCCTCCAGCTCCGCGGTGGTGGGCGATCCGAACGTCACCATCGTCGCCGCGTGCCCGGAGATCTCGGCCTCGGGCGCACCGGCCCGCACGCGGATGACGGCGTGCCCGGTGAGCAGCTCGCCGTACCCGCCCGCCATCTGGTCCCACCGCCCGCGCGCGGCCTCGACCGTGCCGGGCTTCCCGACCAGCTCGCCCTCGAGCTCGAGCATCGAGTCGCACCCGATGACGACGCCGTCGAACGCCGTCCCCGTGCCGTCGACCTCCTCGGCCACCCGGCCGGCGACCACCCGCGCCTTCGTCAGTGCCAGCGCCGTGACCCGCTCGGCCGGGCTGGCCTCGCCGAGGGCGGCGAGCACCGCCTCCTCGTCGACGTCGGAGACCACGACGTCGGGCTCGACGCCGGCCGCGCGCAGCACGGCACGGCGGGCGGGGGACGCGGACGCGAGGACGAGACGCACGGGCCGCGACCCTAGGCGCGGCACCGGTCCGGTGCGCGGCCGGCCGACCGAACGGCGCCGTCCTGACGTCGGACGCCAGCAATGTGCCGTTGCTGGCACGCGGGGGGCGGCGGGCGCACGAGCGAACGGCGCCGTCCTGGCGCCGGACGCCAGCACTGTGCCGTTGCTGCCACGAGGGGCAGGAACGGGGCAGGACCGGGGCAGGACCGGGCTACCGCCAGCCGGACATCCGCCACGCGTGCGGGCCTGGGGTCAGCGGCCGACGGACCAACGACTCCCGCTCGGTCCACGCCGACGCCGGACCGGGCTCCTCCTCGGGCTCCGCGGACCCCGCCGACGCGGCCGCGAGGACGGCCGTCAGGGCGGCCAGCTCCTCGGGACCCGGGTCGCCCCGCACGATCCGCAGCACGGGCCGCGCCGGCTCCGGGAGCTCGTCCCCGCTCACAGCGGGATGTTCCCGTGCTTCTTCGGCGGCAGCGTCTCGCGCTTGTTGCCGAACGAGCGCAGCGCCCGGGCCACGTACCCGCGGGTGTAGGACGGCGGGACCACCGCGTCCACGTACCCGCGCTCGGCCGCGATATAGGGGTTGGCGAGGGTGTCCTCGTACTCCTGCTGCAGCTCGGCCCGCCGCGCCGCGACGTCGCCACCTTCGTCCTCGACCTTCTTGAGCTCCTTGCGGTACAGGATGCTCACCGCGCCCGAGGCGCCCGTCACCGCGATCTGGGCGGTCGGCCAGGCGAGGTTCAGGTCGGCGCCGAGGTGCTTGGACCCCATGACGTCGTAGGCGCCGCCGTAGGCCTTGCGGCAGATGACCGTGATCAGCGGGACGGTGGCCTCGGCGTAGGCGTAGATCAGCTTCGCCCCGCGGCGGATGATCCCGTTGTATTCCTGGTCGGTGCCGGGGAGGAAGCCGGGGACGTCGACGAAGGTCACCACCGGCACGTTGAACGCGTCGCAGGTGCGCACGAAGCGCGCGGCCTTCTCGCTGGCCCCGATGTCGAGG
>NZ_JBVPVA010001000.1:0-6128 GCF_055612215.1 Actinomycetospora sp.
CCCCGAGGGCCGCCTCACGGTGAGCGCCTTCGCCGCGCCCCGCACCGGCGGGCTCTGGGGCGAGCTGATCGAGGAGCTGGCCGCCCAGCTGCACGCCGAGGGCGCCACCATCCGTCGCGACCGCGGTGAGTGGGGCCGCGAGCTGGTCGCCCGCAACGGCGACGTCGTGGCCCGCGTCGTCGCCGTCGAGGGACCACGCTGGCTGCTGCGCGGCGTGGGCACCGGCCCGGCCGTCCACGCGCTCGCCCTGCACCGGATGCTGCGGGAGATGATGGGCGGGACCGTCGTGGTGCGCTCGCCCGATCCGCTGCCCGTCCGGTCGCTGCTGCCCCTCGAGGTGCCCGAGGACGTGCCGGAGCCCTTCCGCGAGTCGCTCTTCCAGTCCCTGCCCACCCGGCCCCGCCAGATCACGTCGCCCGAGGGCCCGGTGATCCCCATGATGCTGCCCAAGCAGGGGGAATCCGGGACGTCACCCGGACGTTCTTGACGGGCTAGGCTGGTGCCGGACCCGATGGCGGGTCCGGACGGCACCGCGGTGGCCGCGGTGTCCTTCATGAGGAGCGGACGATGGGCAAGGGCTCGGGGTTCGTGTCGCGGATGGTCCGCAAGCTCACCTCCGACGTGTCCGATCTGGACGCGGAGGATCTCTCCGCGGATTCGGCGCGCTCCGGCTGCCACCTCGCGGGCAACTGCGGCGGCTCCGGCGAGGCGATCACCGTGAAGGGCCGGCTCCGGTCGGTCGAGATCTGCCCGCGCGACTCGGTCGCGACCCTGGAGGCGGAGCTCTTCGACGGCACCGACGGTGTCACCCTGGTGTGGATGGGCCGGCGGCGCATCCCCGGCATCGAGCCGGGGCGCACGCTGCGGGCCAGCGGCCGGGTCGCCGTCCGCGACGGCCGGAAGGTCATCTACAACCCGTACTACGAGCTGCAGCGCGCGCCCTGAGGGAGCCCGACCATCCGCCATCCCGAGACCGGTCAGCCCCGCCGCACGGCGGACGGGCGCCACGCGCGGCCCGACGACGCGCCCACGGACGTCTTCACCGCCCGCGCGGTCGGCGCTGACGCGTCGGCTCCCGGCGCGTCCGCCGGCGGGGCCGCTGCCGACGCCGTGACCGCGGACGACGTCGCCACCTCGGACGAGACGGACCCGGCCGGGTCCCGCGCGGTGGGCCGGCCCGTCGCCCCGCGCCCGTCGCGGCCCGACGCCCCGACGGCTCCGGTGTTCGGTCGAGCGGGCACGAGACCGGTCCGCGACGGCCGGGTGGCGCGGCCGGCGGCCGGCTCCCCGGACCGGCACGACGACGACCGGCACGACGACCGGGACGACGCCGACGCGGCGGACCCGGACGCCGGTGAACGCGCTCCGACGCTGCTCGAACAGATGGGCGGGGTCTCCGGCCTGATCGCCTCGGCGGTCCCGGTCGTGGTGTTCGTCGTGGCCCAGGCGATCTTTCACACCCTCGTGGCGTCGATCGTCGCCGCCGTGGCCGCGTCCGTCGCGGTGGCGGTCTGGCGGCTGGTGCGCGGCGAGAAGCTGCAGCCGGCGTTCTCCGGGCTCTTCGGGGTCGCGGTGTGCGCCCTCATCGCGTGGCGCACCGGGCAGGCCAAGGGCTTCTTCCTGCTGGGGATCTGGACGAGCCTGCTCTACGGCGGCGTCTTCGCGATCTCGATCCTCGTCCGGCGGCCGCTGGTGGGGACCCTGTGGCACCTGGTCAACGGCGAGGGGCAGCACTGGCGGCGCTCCGCCCGCCTCCGGCGCGGGTACGACCTCGCGACGCTGGCGTGGGTCGTCGTCTTCGGCGCCCGCTTCGTCGTCCAGCGCTGGCTCTACGACTCCGCCTACGCCGATACCTGGCTCGGCTGGGTCCGGCTCGCCATGGGGGTGCCGCTCGCGCTGCTGGCGGCGGCCGTGACCGTCTGGGCCATCCGGCGGGCCACCGAGGAGGCCAAGGCCGAGCGCGAGCAGGCGGACGCCGGGAGCGGCGCCGCCGCGGCCTGAGATCGGGTCGGATCGGCCGACGCGGGTTCCACCCGCCTACCGCGTCGGAACCGGCACCCGTTGCACGGCGTGCACCCGGGCGGTGTCGGCCGGGGTCCACCCCGGCGGCGGGACGACGTCCATCCACGCGTCCAGCGTCTCGGGCCCGTAGTTGTGGCCGTGCCCGTACGGGACCTCCTGAGCGCGGATCATGTCCGTCGTCACCTGCCAGAACGTGACCAGTGGGTACCAGCGCACCGCCGGGAGGACGTCCTCGCCCCGCGGCTCCGCGAGCCAGTCCGGCCGCGACCACAGCAGGCTCGGGCTCCACCAGACGACCGGGTCGCTGGCGTGCTGCAGGTAGACGACCCGGGGGTCCGGCCACGGCGCGCGCGGCTCGGTCGTCAGGAACGGGGTCACCGACCCGCCGCCGAACCGGATCGTGCGCCCGTCCTCCACGACGGGCCGGACCTCGGGGCTGCCGGGATCCCGGCCCGCGACGAGCCCGTGCCAGAGCGCCGAGGAGTTCGGCGGTCCGTTCCAGAGGGCGCCGTCCGTGCGGGACCGCACCGCGTCCGGCGTCGGGAACGCCGCCTGGGAGCCGAGCGCACCGAGCGACTCCCCGAACGCGACGACCTCCGGGCGGGGCGTCCCGGGCGGCAGCGCGTCTACGGCGGCGCGCACGGCGTCGTAGGTCGTGGTGCCCGCGTCGCGGACCCGGTCGACGTCGAGCAGGAACGACAGGGCGCTCGGCAGCAGCGAGTACTGGGTGCCCACGAGTGCGGTGTTCCCGCCCCAGGCGAGCTCCAGGGCGTCCATCGCCTCGGCGTCGGCGAACCCGGTGCCGGTGGTGGTGACGACCCCGACGACGGGCCGGGCGAACGCCCCCGTCCGGGCGAGCTCGCGGACGGCGAGCTGCGCGCGCTCGCGGGGGTCGGGTGAGCTGTCGAGACCGACGTAGACCCGGATCGGATCGACGGCGGGGTGGCCGCCGGCCCGGGCGAGGGCGCCGGCCGGCGGCGCGGTGGTGACGAAGGTGCGTCCACCGCGACCCAGGCTCTGCCAGCTCACCAGCGAGGCCGGCGACCCCGACCGCAGCGGGTCGGCCGGCTGGGCCGCGCCGCCGAAGACGCCCTCGTTCTGCGCCGCGAAAGCGCGCTCGAGCACGGCCCGAGCGGGGTCGACCCCGGGGACGCCGGCGAGCGACACCGCGAGCGCCGCGACGACGACGACCGCCACCGCCCCGAGGGCCCGGCGGGGCCACCGCGGGAGCGCCCGGACCGTGCGCACCAGCGCGAGCAGGACGACGAGGACGCCGAGGGCCACCGGGAACGCGAGCAGCCAGTCGGAGAGCTCCGGAGCCGGCAGCCCCAGCAGCGCCGCCTGGTCGGCCTGCCACCCGAACCCCAGGAACCCCACGACCGCCGACACGGCCAGCACCACGACGCCGAGCAGCGTCCAGGCCGCACCGTTCAGCCGGCGCCCGGTCCGGCGTGCGAGCGGACGCACCAGCAGGCCCAGCCCGACGCCCACCAGGTAGCCGGCCGCGAGCATCACCCCCGAGACCACGCCCTGGAGGACGCCGGTGCGGGGGATGAGCGAGGGCGTCAGCGCCACCACGCCGAGCGCCGTGCCGACCAGCAGACCGCCCGGGTGCAGCAGCGGACGGCGGCGGGCGGGCACGACGAGGAGTCTCGCGCGATCACCGTCGAGGTGTCAGGCGGGCACCGCGTCGAGCACCTCGAGCACCGTCGCGACCACGGTCTCCGGGCTGTCCTCCTGCAGCAGGTGCCCGCCGTCGTCGACCACCCGCAGGTCCGCGCCCGGGATGCGCTCGGCGAGGTCGTACGCCCGCGCCACGGGGATCCAGGCGTCCCGGGCGCCCCAGAGGATCGTCACGGGGCAGCGGACCTCGCCGAGGCGGTCCTGGATCACGGCGGTGTACCGGTCGTCCATCTGCGCGATCTGGCGGTAGAACGCGGGCTGCCCGACCTCGCCGACCCACGGCTCGACGTAGCGCGCCATCTCGGCCTCGTCGAGCGTGCGGTGGGTGGCACCCCGCAGGTAGGCCCGCAGCACGGCCTCGTGGGCGTAGGGCGGCAGCGCCGCGTAGGCGTCGACGTGGCCGTCGGCGGCCCGGACGAGCTGCGAGCCCCACGGGTTGAGCGCGACCGGGTCGATCAACGTCAGCGTGCGGTAGTCCCGGGCGTCGAGCAGGTGGGCGCGGAGGGCCGTGGCACCGCCGAAATCGTGGGCCACGACGTCGGGCCGCTCCAGACCCCAGTGGTCGAGCAGGGCGCCGAACAGCTCGTTCTGCACCCCGAGGGACACGTCCTGGCCCTCGCGCTGCTCGGAGCGCCCGTAGCCCAGCAGGTCGAAGGCGTGGACGCGGCGCCGGCGCGCCAGGTGCGGGGCGATCCGCCGCCACACCACCGAGGAGAACGGCGTGCCGTGCAGCAGCACCAGCGGCTCGCCCTCGCCCTCGGCGCCCCAGCGCACCCGGTCCCCCCGAAAGGTGAACGTCTCGGTCAGGTCCATCTCTAACCCCTTTCGTCTATCTTAGGGTTAGACGACGGAGGGAGGGGTGTCAACCGTGGGGACGACGTGGGGCGCGGAGGCGTTCGTCGGGGGCCACCCGGCGCTCGACCTCACCAACACCGTGGGCGGCGCGACGCGGGCGCGGGACGTCGAGCGGCTGCACACCTACGACGACGTCGTGGCCTGGTCGCTGGCGGCCGGGGTCCTCGACGACGCCGAGGCCACCGCCCTCGCCGCCCGCGCGGCGGCCGACCCGGAGGGCGCGGCGCGGGCCCTCGACGAGGTGCGCGCACACCGCGAGGCGCTGCACCGGTGGCTGGCCGCGGCCGTGACCGGGGCGGAGGCCGACGAGGCCGACCGGGCGCGGGTCGCCGACGACGTCGCCGACGCCCACCGCCGCGCGCGTCCCGCCCCGGACCCGACGCGAGGGCCGGCGTGGCTGGTCACGCTCGACGACGCCGGGCTCGCGCTGCCGGGACGCCGGCTCGCGCTGCTCACCGGGGCCCTGCTCGCGGGGGAGGACCGCCGCCGGATCGGGCTGTGCGGGCGCTGCTCGTGGCTCTTCCTCGACCCCTCGCCCACGCGGCGGCGGCGGTGGTGCTCGATGGCGACGTGCGGGAACCGGGCCAAGGCCGCGCGCCACCACGCGCGGGCGACCGGGTCGGGCTAGCGGGGCCGGCCGCGCTCGCCGGCGAAGCGCTGCACCCAGCGGCGCTGGCCCCGCGTCTCGACGGCGCGCCGGTGGTGGTGGGCCCGGACCCAGGCCACCGCCTCGTCGGGCCCGAGGCCGTCCAGCACGGCCAGGCAGGCCAGGACGGTGCCGGTGCGGCCCACCCCGCCGCCGCAGGCCACCTCGACGTCCTCAGCCAGGTCGACGATCCGGTGGCGGGTCCCGACGATCGCGTCCCGCGCCTCGGCCGGGTGGCGGGGGAGCCGGAAGTCCGGCCACACCAGCCAGCGGTGCGGCCAGGTCAGGTCGGGGTCGTGACGCCGGGCGGCGCGCCGGGACCCGAGGTAGAGCCCGAAGGCCGGGGTGGGGCCGGGCGGCAGGCCGCGGCGGAGCCCCCGGCCGCGGACGAGTCCGCCGCCGGGCAGTCGCAGAGCGTCGTCGAGCACGGCGTCCCCCCGGGGTGATCGACGGGGCTTTCCTGTCGTCCAGTGCAAGCGTCGACGCTTCGCTGGCACGGGCATCCGGGTCAGATCAGCTCCCGGCCGCCCTCCTGGTGCGTGGTCAGCACGGTGTGGATCTCCTGCTCCACGCCCTCGCCGGCGACGAACAGCATCTCGTCGCCGCCCTCGAGCGGGTCGTCGGACTGCGGGACGATCACCCGCCCGCCGCGCAGGATCGCGACGAGGGCCGCGTCGGCGGGCAGGGGGACGTCGCGGACCGGGCGGCCGGCCAGCGGGGTGTCCGCGGGCAGCGTCACCTCCACGAGGTTCGCCTTGCCCTGGCGCAGGGTGAGCAGCCGGACGAGGTCGCCGACCGACACCGCCTCCTCGACCATCGCGGCCAGCATGCGCGGCGTCGAGACCGCGACGTCGACGCCCCAGGACTCGGTGAAGAGCCACTCGTTGCGGGGGTCGTTCACCCGCGCGACGACGCGGCGGAC
>NZ_JBVPVA010001036.1:0-1075 GCF_055612215.1 Actinomycetospora sp.
GGCGGTCATCGTCGAGGGCTACACCGACGTCATGGCCATGCACCTGGCCGGGATCCCGACGGCGGTCGCGAGCTGCGGCACCGCCTTCGGGGACGACCACGTGGCGCTCCTGCGCCGGCTGCTGATGGACGACTCGTTCGACCGCGGCGAGGTCATCTACGTCTTCGACGGCGACGCGGCGGGCCAGGCGGCAGCGCTCAAGGCCTTCGACGGCGACCAGCAGTTCTCCGCGCAGACCTACATCGCGACCGCGCCCGAGGGCATGGACCCCTGCGAGCTGCGCCAGGCGCGCGGCGACGTCGCGGTCCGCGACCTCGTGGCCCAGCGCTCGCCGCTGTTCACCTTCGCGATCCGCTCGATCCTCGACCAGTACGACCTCGCCACGGTCGAGGGCCAGACGGCCGCCCTGCAGCGCTGCGTGCCGCTGGTCGCCCAGATCCGGCGGGTGGAGCTGCGCGACGGGTACGCGCGGCGGCTGGCCGGGTGGACCGGGTGGGCCGACGAGGCACAGGTCGTGCGGCGGGTCCGCGAGACCGCGGGGCAGCCCGCGGACGCCCGGGCCCAGCAGGGGTCCCGACGACGGCCGGTGCGTCCGGTCTCGTCGTCGTCCTCGGAGGGTCAGGACGGACCGGCCATGCCGGCGCGGGACGACCCGCGGCTGCGCGTGCAGCGCGAGGTACTCAAGGCGGCGCTGCAGGTCCCGGGGCTCGCCGGCCCCGTCTACGACACGCTGCCCGAGGATGCGTTCAGCCACGAGGGCTACCTCGCGGTGCACCGCGCGATCCTCGCCGCGGGCGGCACGTCGAGCGGGCACTCCGGGTCGGGCTGGCTCACGGCGGTGACCGCCGAGGTGACGCCGCCGGGCTACGGCCGGCTGGTCACCGAGCTGGCCGTCGAGCCGATGCAGTCGCGCGAGGCCGACGACCACCGCTATGTGTCCTCGATGCTCACCGCCCTGCAGGGCGCGCTGGTCGAGCGGCAGGTCGCGGAGATCAAGTCGCGGCTGCAGCGGATCTCGCCGGTCACCGACGCCGACGAGTACCACGAGCTCTTCGGGGACCTCGTGGCCCTCGAG
>NZ_JBVPVA010000711.1:0-7636 GCF_055612215.1 Actinomycetospora sp.
TCCTGCAGCTCGACGCAGCCCGCGAGGATCCCCAGCAGCGGGTAGGGCTCGCCGGTGGGCAGGTGGGTGGGGGCACCCCCGGTGGCGCGCAGCGTCACGTACTGGCCGGCGTCGAGCCGGAACCGCGCGATCACCCGGTTCAGCAGGCCCACGTCGTTGCGCGGCAGCACCCCGAGGTGATCGCCGGCCCGGTAGGTCGTCCCCGCGGGCAACGCGACCTCGACGTGGCGCACCGAGCGCCCTCCGGGCGTGCCCGCCTTCGCGGTGAGCTCCCGGTTGACCACCACGGTCGCCGGGACCGCGCGGAACGAGCGCACCACCGGGCTCGCCGAGCGCCGGTTCTCGACGGCCTCGATGCTCAGCCGGGGCCCGGCGGCACCGGCGGCGGCGTCGGCGGCCGACACCCCGCAGGCGGTTCCGAGGGCGTCCCACAGGCCGTCGTACCAGGCCTGGAACTGGCCGTCGAAGTCGCCGCGGGCATCGCCCTCGCCGCGCGGGTGGACCCGGATCGCCCCGGCCGCCTCGAGCCGCGCATCGAGCATCGTCGGGATCGCCTGGTAGGTCGAGGCCCAGTCCCGGTTGCCGCACCCGAACACCGCGTAGCGCACCCCGGGGGCGGACGCCTCGTCCTGGCTCACCCAGTCGCAGAACGCCACCGCGTTGTCCGGCGGCATCCCGTTGTAGGACGCCGACACCACGACGACCGCGCCCTCGGTGGGCAGATCCGCCGACGACGGCGACGCCTCACCCGTGCGCGCCGCACCCACACGGTCGTCCAGTGGCGCCACCGTCGTGGCCCAACCCCGGTCGGTGCCGTCGCGGGCGATACGGGTCGCGATGTCCTCCGCGGCCCCCAGGTTGGACCCGAACAGCACCAGCAGCGGGGTGCCGTGCCGGTCGGCCGTCACGGCCGGCACCGGGCGTGCCGCCGGGGGAGCGGGTGCCGTGACGGCAGGGGGCGCCGTCTGCCCGGTGGTGCGTCCGCTCCGGGGGCGGAGCGTGACCGTCAACCCCTCGGGCTTGATGGTGATGCTCTCCTTGATCTTGAGCTGGTAGTCGGCGTGGTCGACCAGCTCGAAGCGCTGCAGCACCATCGCCAGGACCAGGATCGCCTCCTGCAGCGCGAACTGGCGCCCGATGCACGCCCGCGCCCCGGTTCCGAACGGCTTGTAGGCGTTGGGCGGGCGGGAGTCCTGGCGCGCCGGGTCGAAGTGGTCGGGGTCGAACCCCGCGGCGCCGGGGCCCCAGATCTCGGGCCGACGGTGCAGGGCCGTCGAGAGCGCCATGATCGGTGTGCCCGCCCGGAACTCGTAGCCGCCCACGGTCGTGTCCTGCAGCGGACGCCGGAAGAACGCGGGGGCGGTCGGCCACAGCCGCAACGTCTCGGACAGGATCTGCGGGACGTAGGTCAGCTTCCCGATCTGCGCGGCGGTGGGGGCGACGCCGAGGTCGGTGCCGAGGACCTCGTCGACCTCGGCCTGCGCCCGCGCCACCACCTCGGGCGCCTTGAGCAGGTAGGAGATCGCGAACGAGAGCAGCCCGCTGGTGGTCTCGTGGCCCGCGACCAGGAACGTGATGCACTGCGACACGATGTCGCGGTCGGGCAGCGCCAGCCCCGCCTTGTCCACGCCGTCGAGCATCCGGCCCAGCAGATCCTCGCCGGCCTCGCCGGAGGCGCGACGTTCGTCGACGATCGCCTGGACGGTGGTCGTCATGAGGTCGATCGCCGATGCGAAACGGCGGTGCGCCCCGACACGGAGCCGGTCGATCGGTGGGGGGATCCGCAGCCGGGCCTGGGACTCGCCGAGCATCGTCATCATGGCCTGCACGAACGGGTGCTGGGAGTCGCGGTAGAACGAGTTGAACCGGTACCCGAAGCCGCAGAGCGCGATCGTGTCCAGGGTCAGCCGGGTCATGTCGGCGGTGACGTCGACCGGCTCGCCCGGGTTCAACCGCTCCCACTTGAGGAGCAGCTGGTCGGCGATGTCGACCATCATCGGGTGGTAGCCCTGGATGGCCCGCTGGGAGAACGCCGGCAGCAGGATCTCGTGCGCGCTCTTCCACAGCGGATCGTCGGACTCCGAGGTGAACAGTCCCCGCGTCGGCAACGCCGTCCCGATCACCTTCTGCGGCCTCGCGACGAATTTGGCGAACCGCGTCTCGTCGCACAGGTCGTCGAACATGTCCAGCCCGGAGGCGACGTAGAGGTCCTGCCCCAGCATCCGCAGGTGCATCATCGGGCCGTAGCGCGCCGCCAGGTCGACGATCGTCTGGATGGTGCGCCCGCTCGGGAGGTCGAGGAGGTTCCCGACGACGGGCTTCGGCGGCGGTCCCGGGATTTCGCGGGCGCCGTCGGGGCGGGTCGAGTTCTGGCCGGCCACACGATTCTCCTCACACGCGTGCGGCAGCAGCGAGCCGCTGCCGTGCTTCCGCGATCGAGGGTGACGGAGCCGGCCGACCAGCACGCCTGGCGACGCTTCCAGTCGAGGATCCAGGCCACGGACCGTGGTGGGCCCGGCACGAGGTGTACACCTCGAGCCGGGCCCCGGGTCCGGCCTGGCAGACGCGCCCCCGCGGGGGCGACGCGGTGCGAGGGACGTCCCCGGTGACGCGGCGCGAACCTCAGCCGCGCGTCAGCAGCACGAGTGGGATCTCGCGCTTCGTGCGCTCCTGGTAGCCGCGGTAGTTGGCGTACTCGTCCGCGATGAGGGGCCACATGCGCGCGCGCTCCTCCGGAGACGCGACGGCGGCCCGCCACGTCTCGCGGGGCCCACCCTTCAGCGACACCTCGACCTCCGGGTTCGCGCGGAGGTTGTGGTACCAGGCCGGATGGACGTCGTCGCCGCCACGCGAGGCGACGACCACGTAGGTCTCACCCTCGACCAGGGGCGCCGTGAGCATCACCGAGCGCTTCTGCCCCGACTTGCGCCCGACGGTCGTCAGCTCCAGCGCGGGCATGCCGCCGAACTCCCAGCCGACCCGGCCTCCCGTCGCGCTGACGAGCAACCGGTGGACACCGTTCATCGCTTTGAGGACCAGGTCATGAGGCACCGACCGAACCTACCGCCGACCGTGTCGACCGTCGCGTGTGCTCGCTCGACGCGGGGGGGACGAGGACCGGGGCCACGTGCAGGACCCTCAGGAGTGCGGGGAGGCGGCCAGCTGGGACTCCGCGCAGCGTTCGAACTCGACGACGAGCCGACGGTGGTCCCCCGAGCGGTGGGCGAGCACGACCGGGACCGGGTCGACGTCCCGGACGGGGATCGCCACGAGGTCCGGGCGCAGCGCGCCGCCGACCGCCGCGGCCGCGGCGAGCGCCACGGCCTGACCGCCCGCGACGGCCTCGAGCCGGTCCTCCGGGGTCTCCGCGACCGGTCCCGCGGGAGCCGGCCCGCCGCCGGGACGCGGCTCGACCCGCCAGAACGCGGCGTAGTCCGGATCGGTGTCGACCAGCCGCGCGAGCGGTTCGTCGGCGAAGTCGTCGAGCCGCACCTCGGTCCGCTCCGCCAGGCGGTGGCCGCGCGGCACGAGCAACACCCGGGGCTCCTCGTAGAGGGCGTGCACGTCGAGTCCGTCGGTGGGGAACGGCAGACCGGCCACGGCGACGTCGACCCGGTGCTCGAGCAGGGCGGCCCGGGGCCCGTGCCAGTCGAGGTGGAGGGTGTGCACGTCCGCGTCCGGGACGGCCTCACGCAGCGCCCGCACGGCCGGGGTGACGAGCAGCGTCCCGGCGTGCCCGATCACGATCCGGAGGGGCCGCTCGACCCCTCGGGCGGCGTCGACCGCGGCGCGGGCCGTTCCCAGTGCCTCGAGGGCCCCGGGCAGGAAGGCCCTCCCGGCCGCGGTGAGGTGCGTGCCGCGGGTGTCCCGCGCGAGCAGCCGCGCACCCACGTGGCCCTCGAGACGGCGGATCTGGCGGCTCAACGCGGGTTGTGCGATGTGGAGCCGCTCGGCCGCCCGTCCGAAGTGCAGGTGCTCGGCCACCACGGTGAAGGCGCGCACGAGCCGCAGGTCCAGGTCGTCCACGTGTCCCAGCCTAGGCCTGTGGGCAGCGGTGATGCCGAGCCGGCATGAGCGCGGCGGGATCGGTCTTGGACCGGCGCGACGCCGCCGCGCAGCGTGGCGGTCATGGGACGCTTCGACGACCGAGCGGTGCTGATCACCGGCGGGACGAGCGGGATCGGGCTGGCCACCGCACGGCTGCTGCGCGACGAAGGGGCGCGGGTGCTCGTCACCGGTCGCAGCCCGGAGTCGCTGGACCGCGCGCGGAAGGAGCTGGGACCGCAGGGCGCGGTGATCGCCGCCGATGCCGCCGACCCCCACGCCCTCGACGGTCTGGCCGCCGAGGTGGGCGAGACCGTCGGTGCGCTCGACCTGCTGTACCTCAACGCCGGGATCACCGGGTTCAGCGGCTTCGCCGAGGTGACCGAGGAGGACTACGACCGCCTCTTCGCCGTGAACGCGCGCGGCGTCTACTTCGGGGTGCAGAAGCTCGCGCCGCTGGTGCGCGACGGCGGCGCGGTGGTCGTCACCACCTCGGTGGCGAACGCCAAGGGCCTGCCGGGCTCCAGTGTGTACGCCGCGACCAAGGCCGCGGTGCGCTCGATGGTGCGCTCCCTCGCTCGCGAGCTGCTTGCCCGCGGCATCCGGGTCAACGCGGTGAGCCCCGGTCCGATCGACAGCGGCATCCTGGAACGGACACTGCCGGCGGCCGCCGCGGCGGCGACGCGGGAGCAGATGCAGGGAGTCAACCCGATGCAGCGCTTCGGTCGCCCCGACGAGGTCGCGGCGGCCGTCGCCTTCCTCGGGTTCGACGCCACGTACACCACCGGGGCAGAACTCGTCGTCGACGGCGGTGCCTCACAGCTCTGACCGGGGCGGGTGCAGTTGACGATGGCCACCTCCAAGTTGACATCTTATAACTTCACTTCTAGCGTCGGCGAGGTTCGAAGAAGGGCCTCACATGTGTATCGCCGACGTCGACGGCCGCCTGGTCCTGGCCGACTCCGACCGCCGTGACTCCGTCGCAGGCCTCGCGCTGCCGTGACCGTCCCAGGTTCCGTTCCCCGCCGGACCGAGGTGCTCGTCGCCGGGGGTGGGCCGGTCGGGCTGGCCACCGCCGTCGAGCTCGGCCGGCGCGGCGTCGAGTGCCTCGTCGTCGAGCCCCGCGCCGTCGTGTCGCGGGCACGTCCCCGGTGCAAGACGATCAACGTGCGCACCATGGAGCACCTGCGGCGCTGGGGGATCGCCGACCGCCTCCGGGCGCGGGCGCCCCTGTCACCGGAGTTCTCCACCGACGTCGTCTTCTGCACGACCCTGGCCGGACACGAGCTGTCGCGGTTCACCGGGGTGCTCGGCCTCGAGTACGAGGGGGACCGGTTCCCCGAACGGGGCCAACAGGCCCCGCAATACGTGCTCGAGGAGCTGCTCCGCGACGTCGTCGACGAGCTCGACGCCTGCACCCTCGCCGTCGGCCATCGCGTGGTGGGTCTCACCCAGGAACCGGACCACGTCGTCGTCGAGATCGTCGACGCCGACGGGACGCCGGCGACGATCACTGCCGACTACGTCGTCGGCTGCGACGGTCCGCGCAGCACGGTCCGCGCCCAGATCGGCTCCGAGTACGTCGGCGAGCACGCGCTGCGCCCCAACTACGGGATGGTCTTCGAGGCCCCGCGGCTCTGGGACCACGTCCGGCACGGCGCCGCTGTGCAGTACTGGACGGTCAACCCGGACGCCCCCGCCCTGCTCGGTCCGCTCGACCGCACCGGCACCTGGTGGATCATCGCGTTCGGTGTCGACCGGGAGACCGGCGACCGCGGGCAGCACCGGCTCATCGCCGCGGCCGCCGGAACGCCCGTCGACGCGACCGTCCTGTCGACCGACCCGTGGACGGCACGGATGCAGCTGGTCGACCGCGCCCGCTGCGGTCGCGTGGTCCTCGCCGGCGACGCCGCCCACCTCAACCCGCCCTTCGGCGGGCACGGCCTGAACACCGGCATCGGGGACGCCGTCGACCTCGGGTGGAAGCTCGCCGCGGTCCTCCAGGGCTGGGGCGGGCCCCGACTGCTCGACAGCTACGACGCCGAGCGGCGCCCCGTGCAGGACCGGGTCATCACGGCCGCCGCCGAGAACATGAAGACGCTGTCCAGCGAGCTGCTCTCGCCCGACCTCGACGCCGGGACCGCCGCAGGGGAGGTGGCTCGGGAGGCGGCCCACGTCCGCATCCAGCAGACCAAGCACGCCGAGTTCCACGCCCTGGACCTCGTCCTCGACCTCGTGCACGACGGGTCCCCGGTCATCTCCTCCGACGGCGGCGAGGTCTCGGAGGTGCGCGCCGGGGCACGTCTCGCCCATGCGTGGCTGGCCGACGGCCGGTCGCTCTACGACGTCCTCGGGCCCTGGATGACGCTGCTCGTGCTCGTCGACCACCCGGTCGGGGACGGGGTACGGACCGAGGATGCCGTCCGCTCGTTGCTGCACGCCGCCGACGGGCGAGGGGTGCCGCTACAGGTCGTCGAGCTCCCTGGCCACGACCTGGCCGAGCGGTACGGCGCACGCCTCGTGCTCGTCCGCCCGGACCAGTACGTCGCCTGGTCCGGCGACGACGCACGGGATGACCCGCTCGCCCTGATCGACCGGATCCGGGGGGCCGGCGCGTGATCGTCGTGCTCAGCGGCGCTGGCTACACCGGCCGGTGCGGCGGAACGCCCTGGTCCTGCGCACCCTCGTCGGCCGCGAGCCGCACGGCTTCGCCGACGGCTGGCGCTCGCAGGCCGAGGACCTGGGGATCTGAGCCCCCGCCGGATGGTCAGCCCGCCGCGACCAGGTCCGGGGCCAGGCGTTCCAGGCGCCGCAGCTCGTCGTCGAGATCGCCGCTCGGGCGGCCCAGCAGCACGACGTGGTCGGCGCCCGCCTGCCGATGCGCCTCGACCGCGGCCGCGATCGCCTCGGCGCCACCGTGTGCGATGACCTGGTCGCGGGTCGTCGGGTCGGCCGGATCGAGACCGACGTCGGTGAGCATCGTGGCGTAGGTCGGGTCGCCGGTCAGCCCCGCGTACAGCTCGTCGGCGGCGGCCCGGGCCCGCGCGGTGTCCGGGTCGGTGAGCGTTGCGATCGCGACGACCAGCAGCCTGTCGGGTCCGAGGGCTGCGCGGGCCCGGGCGGTGAAGCCGGGCGGGCGCATCGCCGGCAGAGCACCATCGGTGATCTCGGCAGCGAGGGCGAGCATCCGTGGGCCCTGCGCACCGAGGATGCGGGCGTAGGTGGCGTTCGGCGCGGGCGGGACGGTCGGTGCGTCCATCCGCTCGATGTACTCGCGCAGCACCGTGAGGGGCCGGCCGTAGTCGCGTGCGACGGCAGCGGCCTGCGGCGGATGCCCGGCGCCTACGCCCAGCACGATCCGGCCGGGATAGGCCTCGGCGAGCGATGCGGCCGCGGCGTGCGCGGTCTGCGGGGCCCGGGCCCACATGTTCGCGATGCCGGTGCCGAGGACCAGCTGACCGGTCGCGGCGAGCAGGGTCGAGACCTGGACCAGCGTGTCCTTGCCCCCGACGCCCTCGTTCGTCCAGGCCGCCCGGTACCCGGCGGCCTCGAGGCGGCGGGCGGCCTCGACCTGGCGCGCCACCGGCGGCAG
>NZ_JBVPVA010001194.1:0-2929 GCF_055612215.1 Actinomycetospora sp.
CACACTCCGGGGCGCGCACGGTCGCGCTGATCGGGACCGCGGGGGCAGCCGGCCTCGGCGGCCTCGTCGTCGGTGCGGTCGTGCTCGCGCGCCGGACCCGACGACCGCCGTGAGGAGCCGGGGCCGCCGTGGCCCCGGTCCCGTTCGCGACCGCCGTCCGACCGCGACCGAGGAGCCATCGTGCGGATCACCCTGGCCCAGACCGACGCCACCCTCGGCGACCTGGACGGCAACCTCAAGCGTGCCGAGCGGGTGATGAGCGAGGCCGTCGAGGCGGAGTCCGACCTCGTCGTGTTCCCCGAGCTCGCGCTCTCGGGCTACCAGCTCGGCGACGTGACGCACGACCTCTCGCTGTCCCCCGACGACCGGCGGCTGCTGCGGCTGTCCCAGCGCGCGGGCGGGGCCGGGATCCTCATCGGCTACCCCGAGGCGGGCACGCACGGCCTGCACACCTACAACAGCGCGGGCTACTACGAGGACGGCCACCTCGTCCACGTGCACCGCAAGCTCTACCTGCCGACCTACGCGACGTTCGAGGAGCGCAAGCACTTCCTCCCCGGGCAGCACTCGCGGGCCTACGGGGTGCGCGGCGGACGGCACCGCGCGGCCACGCTGATCTGCAACGACGCCTGGCAGCCGCAGGTCGCCTTCCTGTCCACCCAGGACGGCGCGCACCTGCTGCTCGTGCCGGCGAACTCCGCGCAGTCGATGTCGCCCGAGCGCTACGACTCGCGCGACTACTGGCGGAACATCACGACCTTCTACGGGCGCATCTACCAGCTGTTCGTGGTGTTCGTGAACCGCGTCGGCGTGGAGGGCGGCCTGACGTTCTGGGGCGGCTCGCACATCGTCGACCCGTGGGGCGAGGTCGTCGGCGAGTGCGGGGAGGGCCCCGAGGCCGAGCAGACCCTCACCGTGGAGATCGACCTGGCCGACGTGCGGCGGCGTCGGCGGGACATCCCGCTGGTGCGCGAGGCCCGGCTGGGGCTGCTGCGCCGGGAGATCGACCGGCTGCTCGACGAGGGCGGGGACCTCTAGTGTGGAGCATTTCTCGCTCTCCGTGATCATTTGGCGAGCTTGACTCGACCGCAATCGCACGGTTGACGCAATGTGTCCCTTCCCGCTGTCACACTGCGTAGCTCTGGTGCGCGGGATGACGCGCGCCGCCGTCGGGCGGGAGGCCGACATGGACGCTGACGTCGTGGTGTGCGGAGCCGGCGCGATCGGGCTGGCCACCTCGGTCATGCTGGCTCGCGAGGGCTACCGGGTGACGGTCCTCGATGCCGATCCCACGCGGCCGCCGGAGGCGGCTCGGGACGCCTGGCAGGGCTGGGGGCGGCGAGGGGTCGCCCAGTTCCGGCAGCCACACGGGGTCTTCCCCCGCTTCCGTCACCTCTGCGACGAGGATCTTCCCGGTGTCGGCCAGGCACTCGCCGCGATCGGCGCTCGCGTGTTCGACCCGCTGGACACCGCACCTCCGTCGATCACCGACCGATCCCGGAGGCCCGGCGACGAGTGGCTGGAATGGCTGACCGGCCGCCGACCGGTCCTCGAAGCAGTCCTCGCCGCCCATGCCGAAGCCCAACCCGGGGTGACCCTGCGCCGAGGGGTCCGGGTCGTCGGCCTCACGGCGAGCGGGCCGGCAGCGATCCCCGGCGTCCCCCACGTCGACGGGGTCGTCATCGAGGGTGGCGAGCGCCTGGGCGCCGCACTGGTCATCGACGCGATGGGCCGGCGGACGCCCACCGACGCCTGGCTCACCGACGTCGGAACCCGGCCGCCCCACCGGGTCGACGAGGACAGCGGCTACGCCTACTACACGCGCTACTACAGCGGACCCCTCCCGGAGTGGCGGGCCGCTCCGGTCACCATGCAGGGAACGGTCACCATCCTCACGCTGCCCGCCGACAACGACACGTGGTCGGTGACGCTGTTCGGCGGTTCCCGGGACGAGCCGCTGAAGGCGCTGCGCGATCCCGCCTGCTTCGACCGGGTCCTCCGCGGCTTCCCGCTGCAGGCGCACTGGACCGACGCCGAGGTCGAGCCGGGCGTGGCGGTCATGGCCGGCGTCCTCGACCGGGTCCGGTCGCTCGTCGTCGACGACTCCCCGATCGTCACCGGGTTCGTCGCGGTCGGGGATGCGTGGGCCTGCACGAACCCGTCGGCCGGACGGGGCCTCTCCGTGGGGCTCATGCACGCGCACGTGCTGCGGGACGTCCTGCTCGAGCACGCCGACGACCCGGCGGGTTTCGCCCGCGAGTTCCACGCCCGGGCCGAGGCCCAGGTGGCGCCCTACATCGACGACCAGCTGCGCGCCGACCGTGCACGCGTCGCGGAGATGGACGCGTTGCGCCGCGGCGTCGCACCCCCGGACCCGGACCCGGACGTGCTCGCCTTCGTCAGCGCCGCGATGGAGGACCCCATGGCCTTCCGAGCCTTCGTCGAGACGATGACGTGTCTCGCCCTCCCGAGCGAGGTGCTCGCGCGACCCCACGTCGCCGCGGCCGTCGAAGCCCGGCGCGGGGCCGTACCCGACCCGCCACCCGGCCCCGACCGGAAGGAGCTCCTCGAGCTGATCGCGGGCTGACGCGCGGACCCGGGCCGGACGCCGAGCCCTAGGATGCCGAGGTGACGAGGACGCCCCGGTTCGGCTGGCTCTCCCCCGCGATCGGGAACCGCTTCAGCGGGCACCGGCCGATCGTGGTGGACCAGGACACCGGCATCCTCCCCACGGCCCTGCCCCATTTCGACTCGCTGTGGCTGGCCGACCACTTCTACGGGATGGACGCGCCGACCGACCCGTTCATGGAGGCCTGGACGACGCTGACGTGGCTCGCCGCCCGCCACGAGCGCGTCGAGCTCTGCCACCACGTCCTCGGCGTCGGCTACCGGCACCCGCCGCTGCTCGCGAAGATGGCCGCCACCCTGC
>NZ_JBVPVA010000222.1:0-2671 GCF_055612215.1 Actinomycetospora sp.
GCGTTCGAGCTGACCTCGGCGCTGATCATCACCGGCGCACTCGGCGCGATGGTCTACACCTTCGCCGGCCGGGCCAAGGCCAAGGTGATCACCCAGCGCGAGCGGGTCACCGAGCGGCTGCAGGGCCCGCTCGAGAAGTTCGGCTCCCGCTCCGGGCCCGGCGTGTTCGCCACCGGCGACTCGGTGGCCACGCCCGCCCTCCTGCCCGACGGGTCGGTCGCCCCCGAGTCGCTCTCGGCGATCATCGAGGCGACCGCGCGGGAGCGGCTGGGCCACGCCACCGAGCTCGCCCACGCGGGCGACGAGCACGACCAGCACGCACGGGACCACGAACCGCACCGCGAGCACCGCGGCGCGGGCGAGATCCAGGGGAGCCAGGCGTGAGCCCCACGAACTACCTGCTGCTGTCCGCGCTCCTGTTCGCCGTCGGCACCGTCGGGGTGCTCGTGCGGCGCAACGCGATCGTCGTGTTCATGTGCATCGAGCTCATGCTCAACGCGGTGAACCTCTCGCTGGTCACCTTCGCGCGGATCAACGGCTCGCTCGACGGCCAGGTCATGGCGTTCTTCGTCATGGTCGTCGCGGCCGCGGAGGTCGTCGTCGGCCTCTCGATCATCATGTCCATCTTCCGCGCCCGCCGGACCGCCTCGGTCGACGACGCGAACCTCCTCAAGTACTGACGGGAGCCCCGATGCTCGCCCTGCTGGCCGCTGACCAGCTGCCACCGGTCGAACCCGCGACCGGTGCCGCCGGCGCGGCGTGGGTCCTCGTGGCCCTGCCCGCCCTCGGCGCGCTCGTGCTCTTCCTCGGCGGGCGGCGCACCGACCGGTTCGGCCACGTCGTCGGGGTCGCGACGGTCGTGCTGTCGTTCCTCTACGGCGCCGTGCTGTTCGTCCAGGCGCTCGCGCTGCCCGGCGAGGAGCGCGTCCGGGACCTGCCGCTCTACGAGTGGTTCGGCTCCGGGTCGCTGTCGGTGGAGTTCGGGCTGCGCCTCGACCCGCTGTCGCTGACGTTCGTCCTGCTGATCACCGGCGTCGGCTCGCTGATCCACATCTACTCCGTGGGCTACATGAGCCACGACCCGCACCGGCGCAAGTTCTTCGCGATGCTCAACCTGTTCGTCGCCTCGATGCTGGTGCTCGTCCTCGGCAACGGCTTCCTCACCCTCTACCTGGGCTGGGAGGGCGTGGGCCTCGCGTCGTACCTGCTGATCGGCTTCTACGTGGCGCGCCCGCTCGCCGCCAGCGCGGCGAAGAAGGCCTTCCTGATGAACCGGGTCGGTGACGTCGGCCTCGCGCTCGCGATCTTCATCCTGTTCGCGCAGCTGGGCACGACGCAGTACACCGAGGTGTTCGCCCGCGCCGGCGAGCTCTCGCCCGGGACGATCACCGCGGTGACCCTGCTGCTCCTGCTCGGCGCGTGCGGCAAGTCCGGCCAGTTCCCGCTGCAGGCCTGGCTGCCGGACGCCATGGAGGGCCCGACCCCGGTGTCGGCGCTCATCCACGCGGCCACCATGGTCACCGCCGGGGTCTACCTGATCGCGCGCACCCACCCGCTCTACGACATCACCCCGGCCGGCCAGCTGGCGGTGACGATCGTCGGGGCGATCACGCTGCTGATCGGCGCGATCGTGGGCTGCGCGTACGACGACATCAAGAAGGTGCTCGCGTACTCCACGGTCAGCCAGATCGGCTACATGATGCTCGCCGTCGGGCTCGGGCCGATCGGCTACGCGGCGGGCCTCGCGCACCTGCTCGCCCACGGCTTCTTCAAGGCCGGGCTCTTCCTCGGCGCCGGGTCGGTGATGCACGGCATGGCCGACGAGACCGACATGCGCCGCTTCGGCGGCCTCTGGCGCCACCTGCCGGTCACCTTCGCGACGTTCACCCTCGGCTACCTGGCCCTGATCGGCTTCCCGTTCCTGTCCGGCTTCTACTCGAAGGACGCGATCATCGAGGCGTCGCTCGGGGGGTCGCTGACCCGCGGGTGGCTGCTCGGCGGGGCGGCGCTGCTGGCCGCGGGCCTCACCGCCTTCTACATGACGCGCCTGATGCTCCTGACGTTCTTCGGCCCGGAACGCTGGCGCGAGCTGACGCCGCGCACGGCGCCGTGGGATCCGAAGGTCGAGTCCGAGGCGCCGCCGCAGGCCCCGGCGGCCGGGCACGAGCACGGCTACCACCCGCACGAGTCGCCCGCCTCGATGACGGTTCCGATGATCCTGCTGGCCGTCGGCTCGGTCGGCGCCGGCGCGTTCCTCGTCATCGGGGAGCGCCTCGGCGGCTGGCTCGAGCCGTCGATCGGCCCCGTCCGCGAGGTCTCCGACACCGTGATCCCGACGGGGCTCGTCCCCGGCATCGCCTCGGTGCTGATGGTCCTCGGCGCCGGGATCGCCTACCTCACGATCGGACGCCGACCGGTGCCGGTCGAGCGCCCCGCCCGCGTGTCCTGGCCGGTGCGGGCCGCCCGCGCCGACCTCTACGCGAACGCGATCAACGAGGGGCTCATCGCCCGCCCCGGCCTCTGGCTCTCCCGGGCGCTGGTCTACCTCGACAACCGCGGGGTCGACGGGGCCGTCAACGGCACCGCCGCCCTGCTCGGCGGGGCGTCGGGCCGGGCCCGGCGCACGCAGACCGGATTCGTGCGCTCGTACGCGCTGACGATGCTGGGAGGC
>NZ_JBVPVA010000225.1:0-1828 GCF_055612215.1 Actinomycetospora sp.
GCCCGAGCCGCTGCCAAGGTCGTCCTGGTCGAGCAGAGCGACAACCGTCGTACCCCCCGCGCCCACCGCTGGTCGGCGCCAGACGACGGCACGGCCCGGAGCCCGCGGACGATACGGCGGTCCCCGACGACATCGCACCTAATGGGGCTGCACCCGGCTGGTTGGTGGTTGGCTGGGTGTCCGAGCCGCCAGCGGGGTGAGCACTGTGCGCACCAGGCCTTGAAGGTCTACGGCTAGATCGTGCCCCTCGTTGGTGGGTGAGGAGTTCGTAGGGCTGGTGGGATGTCGTGCCCGGCCGCCGCGGCCGTGAGCACTGATCCATTAGGTCGCACCCGTTCTCCTCCAAGGCTCGCCGAGTGCCGGTCGAGGAGAGGGAGAGCTGGTGCTGTTCGTCGGAGACGACTGGGCCGAGGACCACCACGACATCGAGATCCTCGATGAGACCGGTCGGCGGCTGGTCCGTCGACGCCTGCCTGAGGGCGCGGCGGGGATCGCGGGGCTGCACGCGCTGATCGCTGATCACCTCGATGACGACGACGAGCCCGGCGAGGTCGTGGTCGGGATCGAGACCGACCGCGGCCCGTGGGTGCAGGCCCTGCTCGCCGCCGGCTACCTCGTGTACGCGATCAACCCGTTGCAGGCGGCGCGCTACCGGGAACGTCACGGCAGCTCGGGGGCCAAGAGCGACCCCGGCGATGCTCATGTGCTCGCTGAGCTGGTGCGCCTGGACCGCGAGCACCACCGCCCGGTCGCGGGAGACTCGGCGATCGCTGAGCACGTCAAGGTCGTCGCCCGGGCGCACCAGTCGATGATCTGGTCGCGGCAGCGTCAGACCAGCACGCTGCGCTCGATGCTGCGCGAGTACTACCCCGCCGCGCTGGCCGCTTTCGATGACCTGGCCGGACGCGACGCACTGGCCGTGCTCGCGCTGGCCCCGACCCCGGCCGAGGGTCGGCGGCTGCGGGTCGCGCGGGTGGCCAAGGCGCTGCGCGGCGCCGGGCGCCAGCGCGGCGCCGACACCGTCGCCGCGCGGGTGGTCGAGGTGTTGCGCTCTGAGCAGCTCGAGGCCCACCCCGGGGTCGTCGGCGCCTACGCCGCGTCGGTGAAGGCCCTGGTCGCGGTCATCGGCGAGCTCGCTCGCCAGTGCGAGGTCCTCCAGGGCGAGGTGGCCGCGGGTTTTGGCCGGCACCCGGACGCTGAGATCTACCTGTCCCAGCCGGGGCTGGGACAGGTGCTCGGCGCCCGGGTGCTCGCCGAGTTCGGTGACGATCCGGACCGCTACGCCGACGCCAGGGCCCGTAAGAACTACTCCGGGATGGCGCCGGTCACCCGCGCCTCGGGCAAGACCCGGGTCGTGCTGGCCCGCCATGCCCGCAACCGAAGACTGGCCGACGCGCTCTACCTGCAGGCCTTCGCCGCGTTGACCACCTCACCCGGAGCCCGGGCCTACTACGACGCTCACCGCGACCGCGGCAACACCCACCACCAAGCCCTCCGCGCGCTGGCGAACCGCCTCGTCGGCATCCTGCACGGCTGCCTACGCCACCAACGGCTCTACGACGAGAACACCGCCTGGCCACCCGCCGCCGACCACACCAACCCAGCCGCAGCTTGACCGCTTACAGCCGTGGGATGTCTAGGTGCCGGCGACGTAGAGCTGCCGCACCTGCGCCGCGCTGAGCGCCAAGGAGTAGACCGCCGCGTAGCCGAGGCTGCCGGTCCAGTAACTGGTGGTCGGGGACGAGGTCCAGCCGCCGGTGCTGTCCCAGCCCACCCGCCAGTAGCCGGTGTTCGAGGTGCCGCCCTCGGCGGTGGTGATCGTGGGGTC
>NZ_JBVPVA010000298.1:0-20470 GCF_055612215.1 Actinomycetospora sp.
GCCCGAGGTGCTCTCCGGCCGCGTGCGCGTGACCGGCAGGTCCGAGGACGCCGACCCCGCGGCCGAGCGCAGGTCCACCGAGGCGTCGACCCCGGCGTGGACGCCGACCCGGACCGAGCCCGCGCCCGTGGTCAGGTCGACGTTGCCGGCCGAGGCGTCCCGGACGGTCACGTCACCGCTCCCGCAGCGCACGACGAGGTCGGCGGCGACCCGGTCCGCGGTCACCGACCCGCTGCCGGTGACCACCTCCACGGGGGCGGCCACCTCGTGCAGGGTCACGTCGCCCGCACCGCCCTTGACCCGCAGGACGCCGGCGATGCGGCTGATCGCCACGTCGCCCGCCCCGCAGCGCACCGAGCTCCGGGCCACGACCTCGGCGACGGTGACGCCGCCGGTGGTGCCGATGTCGACCGGACCCGGCCTCCCGGTGACGTCGACGGGTGCCGCGCCCGCGTGGACCGTGACACCCCCGTCGGCGGGCGCGTGCACGGTGACGTGCAGCGGGACGGCGCGCAGGACGACCTCCCGGGGCCCGCGCACGGTGAGCCGGCCGTCCTCCGACGCGATCTCCACGGCCGCCACGGCGCGCGCGGCGCGTTCCTCGGGGTCCTCCCCGGGGCGGACGCCGAGCCCGGGGATCGACGCGAGGTCGAGCCCGAAGCGGCGCTCGAGCCCGCCCGCCGCGTCCACGAGGCCCGCGAGGCCGCGCACCCAGCCGGGGGCGGCGTCGAGGTCGGCGGTCACCTCGACCTGCACCTCGGGGGTGGCCTCCGCGGCCGTCGGTCGCAGCCGGACGTCGACCCGCCCGGCGTCGATCTCCACGCTCGTGTCGACCGGACCGGCGACGTCGAAGCGCTCCTGCCTGCTCGGCGCGCTCATCCCCGCACCCAGCCCGACACGCCCGAACCGCCCTGGTCGTCGTCACCCGACGACCGCTCGCGGGGCCCGTCCTCGCCCGCCGGGCGGGCGCCGTCGCCGTGCCCGTGGTCGTCGCCGTGGCCGTGGCTGTGCCCGTGGTCGTCGCCGTGCCCGTGGTCGTGACCGTGGTCGTGCCCGTGGTCCTCGCCGTGCCTGTGCCCGTGGTCCTCCCCGTGCCCGTGGTCGTGGCCCGGGCCCTGCCCGTGGTCCCGGCCCCGGTCCCACTCCCGGCCCCAGTCGCCGGCCCAGTCGTGGCCGTACTGGCTGCTGCGCAACCGCTCCCGCAGCGCGCCCTGCACCGCCTGGGAGATCCAGGAGTTCAGCGACATGCCCTGCGAGGCCGCGGCCTGCTCGGCCTGCCCCTTGATCTGGTCGACGAGGCGCAGCGTCATCCGCGAGATGTCGCCCATGTCGGCGCCGCCGCGCCCGGGCGGGGCGAAGCCGGGTCGGTCGCCGGGGTTGCGGAAGGGGCCGCCCGGGCCCGCGAAGGGGCTCGACGACGGTCCGGCGAAGAACCCGCCGGACGCCGCCTCGTCCGGCGCGGGCGCGTCGGGGGTGCGCTCGACGGCCACGTCGACCTCGCGGCCGCGCAGGCGCAGCGAGACGGTGTGGTCCTCCAGGTGCCCGGACACCTCGGCGGCGAGGTCGGAGAGCGCGTTCATGAGGGCGAGACGGACGGCGGGCTCGAGGGCCCCGGCCAGCGCGGTGCCGGCCCGGGCGGTCTGCTCGTCGCCCACGGACGCCGCGGCGGCGAGGTCGTCCCGCAGAGCGGTGACGTAGGGCGTGAGATCCATGCCACCACGGTGACACCATCGCGACACCACGGCAAGAGCGATGGTGTCAGTTCCTCGCGAAGCGAACACCATGATGGTGTCATGCGATGTCGGGGGAAGAGTGCTGTCCCGTCCGGTTACCGTGGGCGGGTGCCGGAGACCGTGACGCCGCAGGTGACGCTGATCGCGAAGACGGAGTTCTTCCCGCCCGCCGGGGTGCCGTGGGAGACCGACGCCGACGGGGGCCAGGCGCTGGCCGAGTTCGCGGGCCGGGCCTGCTACCAGTCGTGGAAGAAGCCGAACCCGGCGACGGCCACGAACGCGGGCTACCTGCGCCACATCCTCGAGGTCGGGCACCTCTCGGTGCTCGAGCACGGCACGGTGAGCTTCTACCTCACCGGGATGTCGCGCAGCCTCACCCACGAGCTCATCCGCCACCGGCACTTCTCGTACTCGCAGCTCTCGCAGCGCTACGTGCCCGAGCGCGACGCGGCGATGGTGGAGCCCGACGTCATCGCCTCCGACCCGGAGCTCCACGGGCTCTTCGCCGAGGCGAGCGCCGCCGCGCTGGCCTCCTACGAGAAGCTGCTCGCGGGGCTCGAGGAGCGGTTCGCCGACGAGCCCGACCGCACGCTGCGCCGCAAGCAGGCCCGACAGGCCGCCCGGTCCGTGCTCCCGAACGCGACCGAGACCCGCATCGTCGTCACCGGCAACTACCGGGCCTGGCGGCACTTCATCGCGATGCGGGCCACCGAGCACGCCGACGTCGAGATCCGCGACCTCGCGGTCGCGTGCCTCGAGGCGCTGCAGGCCGAGGTCCCGAACGTCTTCGCCGACTTCACGATCAGCGCCCTGCCGAACGGCTCGCGGGTCGCGTCCAGCCCCTTCGTGGCGGAGGGGTGATCCACCTCCCCACCGGGTAGCAGGTCGGCATGAGTGCTCCCCGGTCCGCCGGCGCCGTGGCCGCCGTCGAGCGCAACGCCCTCGCCGACACCCTCCTCGAGCGCGGGCCCGACGAGCCCACCCTGTGCGGTGACTGGACCACGAACGACCTGCTCGCCCACCTCGTGATCCGCGAGCGGCGCCCCGACGCCGCGCCGGGCATCCTGATTCCGCCGCTGGCGTTCTGGACCCAGCGCGTCCAGGCCCGGGCCGCGGAGCGGGACTTCGGTGCCAACGTCGCGCTGATCCGCAGCGGCCCGCCGTCGTGGAGCCCGATCGCACTGCCCTTCCTCGCCGGGGTGGACGTCCAGGAGTACTTCATCCACCACGAGGACGTGCGTCGCGCGGTCGAGGGCTGGGCGCCGCGGCCCGCGGAGCCGACGCGCGACGGCATCCTGTGGAGCGCGCTCGCCATGCTCGGCCGGCTCGCCTACCGCTCCAGCCCGGTCGGGGTCACGCTGCGCGCCCCCGACGGCCGCGAGCACGTGGCCAGGAGCGGCCCGCGCCCGGTCACGGTCGTCGGGGAGCCGGGGGAGCTGGTGCTGTTCACCGCCGGGCGCGAGCAGGCGGTGGTGTCCTTCGAGGGCGAGCCCGCCGACGTCGCGACCGTCAAGGGCCTCGACCGGGGCCTGTAGGCACCGCTCGACCTCGCTGCCGGGCTCGACCGCCTCCGTGGATCTCCGCCACGACCGACGGGCACGGGCACGCGGCGCACACCGGCCGGCGGCGAGCACGGTACGGTGAGGCCGGCATGAGCAGCAGGACCGTGGACCCCGGCCCGATGCGGCCGACGAGGCGCGAGTCCGTCGCCCTGCCGTCACGACATCCCGCGACCCACGAGGGCCGCACCCGAGGGCGATCGCCCCGCGACCCGGCGTCGTCCCGACGCCCGCCGGGCGGCGCCCCGCTGACCAGGAGGAACGACATCCACAGTACGAACCCCACCGGGGTGACCCGGTGAGCCGATCGACCTCACAACGCCGCCGGGGCGGAGGCGGCCCGGGCCCGGGCGGCCAGGGCCAGCCCACGCCCCCGAAGGCCCAGGACCCCGGGCACGCCGACCACGACTGCGGGGGCACCGGCACGCCCACGCAGTCGGTCCCGCAGACCTCGGGCGCCGTCGCCGACACCCCACCGAAGCCGCTCGCGGAGGGCGACCTGCGCGTCGTCGCGCTCGGCGGCGTCGGGGAGATCGGCCGCAACATGACCGTCCTCGAGTACGGCGGCCGGCTGCTCGTCGTCGACTGCGGGGTGCTCTTCCCCAGCGAGGACTCGCCCGGCGTCGACCTGATCCTGCCCGACTTCCGGGCCATCGAGGACCGCCTCGACGACATCGACGCGCTGGTGCTCACCCACGGGCACGAGGACCACATCGGTGCCGTGCCGTTCCTGCTGCGCCAGAAGCCGGATCTGCTCGTCGTCGGGTCACGCTTCACGCTCGCGCTGGTCGAGGCCAAGTGCAAGGAGCACCGCCTCACCCCGCACCTGCTCGAGGTGCACGAGGGGCAGCGGCAGCACTTCGGCACGTTCGACTGCGAGTTCTTCGCGGTCAACCACTCGATCCCCGACGCGCTCGCCGTCGCCGTCCGGACCCCCGGCGGCACCGTCCTGCACACCGGGGACATCAAGCTCGACCAGCTGCCCCTCGACGGGCGCCTCACCGACCTGGCCGGGTTCTCCCGGCTCGGCGACGAGGGCGTCGACCTGCTGCTGATCGACTCCACGAACGCCGAGGTGCCCGGCTTCGTGACCCCGGAGCGCGAGATCGCGCCCGTGATCGACGACGTGTTCCGCAAGGCGCCCAGCCGGTTGATCGTCGCCTGCTTCGCCAGCCACGTGCACCGCGTGCAGCAGGTGCTCACCGCGGCCGCGAAGCACGAGCGCAAGGTCTGCTTCACCGGGCGCTCGATGGTGCGCAACATGGGCATCGCCGCGGACCTCGGGCTGCTCGACATCCCCGACGGCCTGCTCGTCGACCTCGACGACGCCCTGGCGATGCCCGAGCGCGACGTCGTGCTGGTGTCGACGGGCTCGCAGGGCGAGCCGCTCTCGGCCCTCGGGCGGATGGCGCGCGGCGACCACCGCCAGATCACGATCACGCCGGGCGACACCGTCGTGCTGCTCTCCAGCCTCATCCCGGGCAACGAGACCGCGGTCTTCGCGGTCATCAACGGGCTGACGCGCCTGGGCGCCGAGGTGGTCCACTCCGGCGTGGCCAAGGTCCACGTCTCCGGGCACGCGAGCGCGGGGGAGCTGCTGTTCCTCTACAACGCGCTGCGTCCGCGCAACGTCATGCCGGTGCACGGCGAGTGGCGCCACCTCCGGGCCAACGCCGCCATCGCGAAGAAGGTCGGCGTGCCGGCCGACCGGGTCGTGATCGCCGAGGACGGCGTCGTCGTCGACGTGACGGACCGCAAGGCGGCCATCGCCGGGCGGGTCGAGGTCGGGCACGTCTACGTCGACGGCAACCAGGTCGGCGACGTGGGCGAGTCGACGCTCTCCGACCGCCTCGTGCTCGGCGAGGGCGGCTTCATCGCGATCACCGTGGCCGTCGAGGCGGCGACGGGGCGCGCGGTCTCGCCGCCGCGGATCTCCGGGCGCGGGTTCTCCGACGACCCGAAGGCGCTCGAGGACGTGGTCGCCCTCGTGGAGATGGAGCTCTCGCGCACCGAGGCCGAGGGCATCACCGACACCCACCGGATCGCGCAGTCGGTCCGCCGGGTCGTGGGCAAGTGGGTCGGCGAGACCTACCGGCGCCGCCCGATGATCGTCCCGACGGTGCTGCCGGTGTAGGCGCAGGCGCCATGTGAACGATTTTCGTCGTCCTGGCGGCGAAATCCGTTCACATGGTGCGGAGCACCTTGTCCAGGTGCTCCCGGACCGGCGCCCACAGGTCGGGGAGCACCAGCTCGACCTGGTTGAGGCTGTACCAGGCGACGTGCAGGCTCACCGCGGTCTCGCCGAGCGCCGGCTCGACGACGGGGCGGGCGGCCACGTAGGTCGTCGCGATCCCGTCGCTGACCAGCCGGCCGAGCTGGCGCCCGGCGCGGATGCGCACCCGCGTCTCCTCGAGGCAACCCCGCTCGGCCGTGGCGCCCGGCGACTCGCGGGCCTCGGGCCGCCCACCCGGCAGGACGGCGGGCGGGGTCTCACCGGGGCGGTGCAGCAGCAGGACGCCGGGCGGGGCCGTCACGACCGCCAGCACGAGGTGGTTCTCCCGGCTCATCGTGTCGTCCTATCACGGTCGACCGGGCAGACTCGCGTCCGTGACCACCGAGGACGCCGTGTCCCGGGGCCGGGCGGGGGACGACGCGGCCTTCGTCGAGGTCGTCGACCCGTGGCGCCGTGAGCTCCACGCCCACTGCTACCGGATGCTCGGGTCGGTCGACGAGGCCGACGACGCGGTGCAGGAGACCCTCGTCCGCGCCTGGCAGGCGTTCGCCGGATTCGAGCAGCGCAGTTCGGTCCGGACGTGGCTGCACCGGATCGCGACCCGCGTCTGCCTGACCGCGATCGAGCGGCGCGGCCGCCGCGCCCTGCCGATGGACCTGGGCCCCTCCAGCGAGCGGTCGGTGCTCGGCGAGCCGACCACCGACGTCGCCTGGCTCGGCCCCTACCCCCACGGAACCGGCGATCGGCGGCCTGACGACCGCGTCGAAGGCCGGGAGTCGATCGAGCTCGCGTTCGTCGCCGCACTGCAGCACCTGCCGGGTAACCAGCGCGCGGCGCTCGTCCTGTTCGACGTGCTCGGGTTCAGCGCCGCCGAGATCGCGGACACCATGGCGACGACCCGGGCCTCGGTGAACAGCGCGCTGCAGCGGGCGCGGGCCCTCGTCCGGGAGAAGGTCCCGGAGCAGGCACAGCAGAAGACCCTGCGCGCGCTCGGCGACGCCCGGCTCAACGAGATCGTCGGCCGCTACGCCACCGCACTCGAGCGCGGTGACGCCGACGGGCTCGTCGCGCTCCTGACCCGTGACGTGACCTGGTCGATGCCGCCGCTGCGGCACTGGTACGCCGGGCTGGAGGCGGTCACCCACTTCCTCCTCGACCAGCCGCTCACCTTCGCGTGGCGCCACCGGTTCACGACGGCGAACGCCCAGCCCGCCGTCGTCGGGTACCGCTGGAGCGCCGACGACGAGGCGTTCGTCGCCTTCGTCGTCGACGTCCTGACGCTACGCGGGGACCGGATCGCCGGGGTCACGGCCTTCCTCGGGCCCGAGCACGTGGCCCACTGCGCGATGCCGCCCGAACTTCCTCGCGACGAACCGATGAATCCGCGCCCCTGAGCTCGTCAGTCCGTCTCGACGGCGGGGAGGCGCCCCGCCGGGGAGAGGAGCACGACCATGGCCCTGCCCGAGATCGTCACCCGCGAGGAGTGGCTGGCCGCACGCCGGGCGCTGCTGACGAAGGAGAAGGAGCTGACCCGGGCGCGGGACGCCGTCAACGCCGAACGGCGCCGGCTGCCGATGGTCGAGCTGACCGAGGACTACCGCTTCACCGGGCCGGAGGGCGACCTGGGCCTGCTCGAGCTGTTCGACGGCCGTCGTCAGCTGGTGGTGCACCACTTCATGTGGAACGTCGACCTCGACGACGACGGCGTGGAGCACCCCAAGGACGTCGGGTGCCCGAGCTGCTCGGCCACCGCCGACGACATCGCCCACCTCGAGCACCTGCACGCGGCCAACACCACGCTCGCCGCGATCACCCGGGCGCCGTACGAGAAGATCGCGGCGTTCCGCGAGCGGATGGGCTGGACGTTCCCCTGGTACTCGTCCGAGGGCTCCCGCTTCAACTACGACTTCTGGGCCACCGTCGACGACCGTGTCGCCCCGGTGCTGCTCAACTTCCGGACCGAGCCCGAGCTCCTCGCGGCCGGCGTCGACTGGGGACCGCACCGCCGCGGCGACCACCCGGGCGTGAGCGCCTTCCTGCGCGACGGCGACCGGGTGTTCCACACCTGGTCGGGCTTCGGCCGGGCGATCGAGGACACCGGGACGACACGCGCCTACCTCGACCTCACCGCGCTGGGACGCCAGGAGGCCTGGGAGGAACCCGCCGGACGGGCCGAGACGCTCGGGCTGCACGCCGGCGGGCCCGGCCTGCGGTTCCGCGACGAGTACCCGCGCGAGGCGCTTCCCTAGGGGCCGGAGTCGATGACCCCACCGTCTCGTCGGTGCGTCGGCCACCAGTGGGGGCTCGAGCAGCTCACCGCGGCGCGAGGAGCTCGACGGCGAGCGCTCGTGGCGGTGGGCCTGCTCGTCACCTGAGGGTGCGGAGACACTGTGACGGTGCGCGCCGCGACGCTGATCTCCCGGGTGGCCACCCCGACACTGCTGCTCGCGGTGCTCTACCCCGTGGTCGGCGCGCTCGCGGCCGGGTGGGCCGGGGTGGCGTGGTCGCTGGTGGGCATCGTGTTCACCGTCGCGATCCCGGCGGCCATCGTCGACCTCGGGGTCCGGCAGGGCCGCTACACCGACCACCACCTCTCCCGGCGCGAGCAGCGGGCAGTGCCGCTGGGCCTCTCCGCGGCGTCGGTCCTGGCCGGGGTGGCGGTGCTGGCGCTCGCGGGCGCGCCGCGGGCCGTCGTCGCGCTCCAGGTGGCCGTGCTCGTGACGGTGCTGGTGGTCACCGCCCTGACGCTGCTGTGGAAGGTCAGCCTGCACGTCGCCGTGGTCGGCGCGGCGGCGTGCGTGCTGACCCTGCTGGGCGGCGGATGGTGGGCCCTGTCGTGGCTCGCGGTGCCGGTGGTGGGCTGGGCGCGGCTGCGGCTGACCGCGCACACGCTCGCCCAGGTCGTCGTCGGGTGCCTGCTCGGGGCGGGCGTCACGGGGGCCGTGCTGGTGCTCGCGGGCGTAGCGTCGCCGCCGTGACGGGCACGACCACCTGGGACCCCGAGCTCTACCTCGACTTCGACGACCTCCGCGCGCGGCCGTTCGCCGACCTGCTCGCGCGGGTCGGGGCGCGCGCGCCGCGCCACGTCGTCGACGCCGGGTGCGGGCCGGGGAACCTGACGACCACGCTCGCCCGCCGCTGGCCGGACGCCCGGGTGAGCGCCTTCGACTCCTCGCCCGACATGGTGGCCGCCGCCCGCGCCCGCGGGGTGGACGCAGCCCAGGCCGACGTGGCGACGTGGACCCCGGCGCCCGACGTCGACGTCGTCGTCACCAACGCCGTCCTGCAGTGGGTCCCGAGCCACCGCGAGCTGCTGCGCCGCTGGGTCCGGGCCCTCCCGGAGGCGGGGTGGCTCGCGATGCAGGTCCCCGGGAACTTCTCCGCGCCGTCCCACGTGCTCGCCCGGGAGGTCGCCGATCGGTTCGGCGTCCCGCTGCGCGACGCCGCCACGGTCGCCGAGCCCGCCGACTACGCCGACGACCTCGCGGGCGCCGGGGCGAGCGCCGTCGACGTCTGGGAGACCACCTACCTGCAGCGCCTCACCGGGGACGACCCGGTGCTGCACTGGATCTCCGGCACCGCGCTGCGCCCCGTGCGGGACGCCCTCGACGACGCGGCGTACGCGTCCTTCACCGCCGAGCTCGCGCCGCGGCTGCGGGCTGCCTACCCGGCGGGCCCTGACGGCGGGACGTGGTTCCCGTTCCGCCGGATCTTCGCGGTCGCCCGGCTCTAGATCCGCGTCCCGACCGGGGCCAGCAGCGCCGCCGCGCTCCCGCTGCGGACCATGTCGGCCTCGGCCGGCTCCAGCCCCGCCGCGGCGAGGCGCTCGAGCGGGTCGGTGACACCCATGTCGAAGGGGTAGTCGGTCCCCAGCGCGACCCGGTCGGCCCCCGCGACCGACACCAGGTGGCGCAGCGCCTCCGGGGTGTAGACCAGCGCGTCGAACCACAGGCGGCGCAGCGCGCGGCTCGGCGGCGCCGCGGCGGCGCGATCCCCGGGGCGGGCGTGCCAGGCGTGGTCCTGGCGCGCGGTGCCGTACGGGAAGAAGCCGCCGCCGTGCGCCGCGAGCACCCGCACGCCCTCACCGAGCACGTTCCCCGCGACCAGCCGCGACAGCGCGACCGTGGTCTCCACCGGGTTGCCGACGGTGTTCGACAGGTAGCCGACGTCGAGGCGCTCACCCAGCGTGCAGCCCCACGGGTGGACGAACACGATCGCCTCGAGCGCGTCGGCGGCCGCCCAGAAGCCGGCGAGGTCGGGGTCGTCGAGCTCCCGACGGCCGTCGGGTCCCGCCACGTGGGTGGAGATCTCGACGCCGCGCAGGCCCGCGGCGACGGCCTCGTGCAGGACCGCCACGGCGAGGTCGGGGTGCTGCAGCGGGGCGGTGCCCAGGCCGACGAGCCGGTCGGGAGCGGCGGCGCAGTGCTCGACGACCCCGGCGTTGACCGCGTCGGCGTAGCGCCGCGCGAGGTCACGGTCGGCCCACGGGTGGTGGATCGGCATCGGACTGACCAGCTGGACCTCGGTGCCCGCGGCGTCCATCGCGGCGAGCCGGTGCTCCACCGAGGTGAGGGCGGGGGCGAGGGCGGCGATCTGCTCGCGGTTGAGCGCCGCGCTCGCGGGCCCGGCGGCACGGGCCTCCTGCGCGCGGGCGGCGCCGAGCTCGGGCGCGTCGGCGACGAGGGCCTCCGCGGCGCCGACGAGCAGGTGGGCGTGGGTGTCGACGACGGGGGGTGTCACCGCGGGCCTCACCGGCGCGCCCGGTCCGCGGGGCGCCGCCGCGGGCGCGGCCGGGCCGCCCCGATCGGCTGCGGCGCCGCACCGGCCACCACGCGGGTCGACAGGGTGCCGATGCCCTCGACGGTCAGCGTCACGACGTCGCCCGCCGCGAGCGGCGGCAGGTCCTCCCGCGACGTCCCCCGGCCCCACAGCTCACCGAGGCACCCGCCGTGGCCGCAGGTCCCCGAGCCCAGCACGTCGCCCGGACGCACCTCGGTGCCGCGGGAGGCGTACGCGACGAGCTCGCCGAAGGGCCAGCCCATGTTGGAGAGCAGGTCGGAGCCGACGACGCGGCCGTTGACCTCGGCGGTCAGCGCCAGGTCGAGGAACCCCTCCGCGTCCGCCGTGAACTCGTCGGCCGTCACGAGCCACGGGCCCAGCGTCGTCGCGGTGTCCTTGCCCTTGGCCGGGCCGAGGCCCACCTGCATCTCGCGGGACTGCAGGTCACGCGCCGACCAGTCGTTGAGGATCGTGTACCCGGCGATCGCGGCCGTCCCGGCGGCCGCGTCCAGGTCGGCGCCCGCCCGGCCGATCACCGCGGCCACCTCGAGCTCGAAGTCGAGCACCGAGCTGCCCGGCGGCAGCGGCACGTCGTCCTCGGGGCCGCGCGTGGCGTAGGGGTTGGAGAAGTAGAACGCCGGCGCCTCGTACCAGGCGTCGGGCACGCCCGCGGGCGCCCGCATCCCCTCGACGTGCTCCTCGAAGGTGACGAAATCGCGCACCGTCGGCGGCGTCAGCGGGGCCAGCAACCGGACCGACGAGAGCGCCACCGCCGGCCGGCCCAGCGCGTCCGCGCCCGCCTCGAGCAGGGTCCCGGCCCGCAGCAGGTCCAGCACCGTCACGCCCGGGTCGAGCAGGTGCACCCGGAGCTCGTCGTCGGGACCCCCGACGACCACCCCGACCCGCACGCCTCCCTCGTCCAGGACCGAAGCGATCCGCATCAGACGGGAGGAGCGACGAAGACGCCGCGGTCGGGGTCGTTGAACGACTTCTTCGCCACGAACTCGCTCATCGGGTTCGCGGTGCCCCACTGGTCGGAGACCATCGGGTCGGTGAAGTCGTGCAGGCTCGGGTGCCAGGTGTCCTCGTCGAGGCACTCCAGCTCGGTCGTGTACTCGATGGTGTTCCCCTGGGGGTCGAGGAAGTAGGAGAAGGTGTTGTTCCCGGCCAGGTGCCGCCCGGGGCCCCACACCTTCTCGACGCCGGCCCGCAGCAGCCGCCCGGTGCCGCGCATGTACTCGTCGATCCCGCGCATCTCGAAGGACGCGTGGTGCAGCGAGACGTGCGGGCAGCGCGCGATCGCGAGGCTGTGGTGCTGCGGGTTGCAGCGCAGGAAGTACATCATCTCGCCCATGTGCGGGCTGAACAGCGTGTCGGAGAGTGTGAAGTCGAGGTGACGGTCGTACCAGGCGACGAGCGCCTCGGGCTGCGGTGAGTTGACCACCACGTGCGAGAGCTTGACCGGCACCGACTCGCCCTCCTCCACCTTGCGGTGGGCGCGCAGCGCGACGTCGGAGGAGACCTCGATCGTGCGGCCCTCGAGGTCGAAGAAGCGGAAGCCGTAGCCGCCGCCGGGGGTCGCCAGCTTGTCCGGGGTGGTGACCAGGGTGACGCCCTCGCGGCCGAGCTTCTCGGCGAGCGCGTCGACGTCGGCGGCGGTCTCGGCGCCGAAGGCGATGAGGTCGACCCGCTTCTCGGCGTCGGCCCGCAGCCGCACCTGGTACTGCTCGGGCGATCCCTCGGCCGCGAGGAACGCGATCCCGGTGTCGGTGGTCTCGGGGGAGAGCTTCCACAGGTCGGTGTAGAACTCCAGCTGGCGGTCGTAGTCGGGCACGCCGAGGTCGACGTGGCGCAGGTGGGTGATCAGGCGGTCCATCGGTGCTCCTGGCTCTACGGACGCTGCGAGAGCAGCGCGGAGGTGCGGGCCATCAGGCCCGGGACGTCGGCGGTGCCGCCGGCCTGCGGCGGCGGCTCGTGGGCGAGCAGCCACTGCGCGAGCTGCACGGAGTTCCCGACGACCGCTCCGGCCCGCGGCTCGCGCCGGGCGCTGTAGGCGGTCAGGGCGGTCTCGAGGTCGTCGGCGCGCAGCAGCTCGTCGGCGAGGACGGTGGCGTCCTCGAGGGCCTGCGCGGCGCCCTGGGCGAGGGTGGGCGGGCACGAGTGCGCGGCGTCGCCGGCGAGGACGACGCGGTCGCGGTGCCAGGGCCCGTCGACGACGTGGTGGGTGAACCAGGTGTAGTTCACCCGCGCCGCGTCGGTCATTCGCTCGCGGATCTCGGTCCAGGGGCCGCCGTAGTGCGCGGCCAGGTCGCGCATCGTCGCGAGCCGTTCGTCGGGAGTGAGGGCGGTCCGGTCGCGTCTTTCCCCCGTCGCTCCGCTCGCCCCGTCGGCGTCCTCGACGAGATATGCGTAGATCGAGTCCTCGCCGGTGGGGCAGTACCCGGCGATGTAGGCCGCGCCGCCGTAGGTGAGGTCGGTGCGGGTGATGCTCGCGGGCCGCGTCGTGAAGACCCGCCAGATGCCCATGCCGAGCGGCTCCGGCGTCGTCGTGATGCCCATCGCGGCGCGCACCCCGGAGTTGAGACCGTCCGCTCCCACGACGAGGTCGTAGGTCTGGCTGGTGCCGTCGGAGAGCGCGGCGTGCCCGTCGATGGTGACGGACTCGAGGCGCGTCGCCATCCGGACCTTCGCGCCGACCGCCGCCGCCCGCTCGAGCAGCAGCCGCGCCATCACCGCGCGCGGCATCCCGACCGTGGCCGGGAGGTCGTCCCCGCCGGTCTTCGCGTCGGGGAACTCGGCGATCACGGTGCCGTCGGGGGTGCGCAGCCCGAGGACGTCGAAGGCGTAGCCGTGGGCCACGACGTCGTCGAGCACACCGAGGTCCGAGAACACCCGCAGCGCGTTGCCCTGCAGGGTGATGCCCGAGCCGCTGCCGGTGACGTCGGGCGCGGCCTCGACGAGGTCGACCGCCACCCCGGCGCGGGCGAGGAGGATCGCGGTGGCGGCGCCCGCGGCGCCACCCCCGACGACGAGGACGTTCCGGACGGTCATCACTTCACCGCGATCGGGTTGACGGGGGAGCCGACGGCGCCGGTGATCCGCAGCGGCGCGGCGGTCAGGAAGAACTCGTAGCGGCCGTCGGCCGCGCAGTCCTCGGCCAGACCGTCGAGGTCCCACATCTCGCCGAGGAACAGGCCCAGGTGCGGGATCGCGATCTGGTGCAGCGGCTGGAAGGCCGGCTCGAACTCGTTCGGCCGTACCTCCACGCCCCAGGTGTCGGTGGCGATCGCGGCGATGCCGGTGCGGTGCAGCCACTCGGCGGTGGTGAACGACAGGCCCGGGGCGGGGCCGCCGGCGTAGCCGCCCCAGCCCTCGCGGCGGGTCCGGGCGTACTGGCCGGTGCGCACGCAGACGATGTCGCCCTCGCGGATCTCGACGCCCTGACCGGCGGCGATCTCGTCGAGCTGGTCGGCGGTGATCGGGTAGGAGTCGGGCAGCTCGCCGCGCGCGTCGCCGAGCGCCCGCCCGGCGTCGAGGAGCACCCCGCGCCCGGCGAGGTGGGCCGCGGCGGTCTCGATGCCGGTGAGCCGGTCGCCCTCGACCCGCACGACCTCGGCAGCGTTCCGCCCGTTCCAGGCGTGCCCGTGGTCGAAGATGTGGCCGAGCCCGTCCCACTGGGTGGAGCACTGCAGCGGCATCGCGATGACGTCGTCGGCGCCGCCGATGCCGTGCGGGAACTCGCCGTCGAGGGCCTCGTGGCCCGTGCCGAGCATCGTGTGCACCGGATTGGTGCGCTTCTTCCACCCGTGCTGCGGGCCGGCCTCGTCGAACGGCTGGGACAGCGAGAAGGTGGCGCCGGTGCGGACGCAGGCCGCGCCCTCGAGGCGCTTGGCCGGGGTGAGCAGGTTCAGGGTGCCGAGGACGTCGTCCGGGCCCCACCGGCCCCAGTTGGACACGCGGGCCGCGGTGGCGGCGACGGCGTCCTCGGGCTTGGCGGGGTCGAACCCGGCGGCGACGATCGCGCTGGTGTCGGTGCTCATTCGGCCACCACGCGGGTGCGCTGCGTCCCGAGGGCGCCAATGGTCCCGGTCATCACGTCCCCGTCGCGCAGCAGCCGGCCGAGGGCCATGCCGTTGCCGGCGGGGCTGCCGGTGAGCACCAGGTCGCCCGGGCGCAGCGGGGTGATCTCCGAGGCGGCGGCGACGAGGCTCGCGACGTCGAAGAGCATGTCCTTGGTCGTCTCGTCCTGCATCACCTCGCCGTTGAGCTCGAGGTGGATGCGCAGGTCGCCCGGGTCGACGTCGCGGGCCGGGACCAGCCACGGGCCGAGCGGGGTGAAGCCGGGGCCGTTCTTGCCGCGGAACCAGTCGGTGCCGATCTCGGGCATGTCGCGGCGGAAGACCTGGTCCCGGGCGGTGAGGTCGTTGGCGATCGTGTACGCGGCCACGTGGTCGAGGGCGTGGTCGCGGTCCACCCGGAACGCCTCGCGACCGATCACCGCGGCGAGCTCGAGCTCCCAGTCGAACTTCCGGGTCCAGGCCGGGATGGTGACGTCGTCGTGGGGGCCGGTGACCGACGAGGGCAGGCCGATGAACAGGTACGGCGTGCCCTCGGCGGCGCGGCGGTCCATCAGCTCCGCGACCTCCGCGCGGATCTCCGCATCGGGTCGGGCGCCGCGCTCGGCGTGGTGGGCGGCGGCGAGGTCGATCACGTGGGTGCGGTAGTTCGCGCCCGACTGCAGGATCTGCCCGGGGCGCAGCGGCGCGTGGACGTGCACGCCGTCGCGCGGCTCGGCGGCGCCGGCGCGCGCGGCGTCGGCACCGATCGCGTCGAGCAGCGGCAGCACGCGGTCCCAGTCGGCGAGCAACGCGGTCGTCGTGACCGGGTCGGGGAGGCCGACCGCCGCCCCGTCGAGCTCGACGACGCCCGTCTCCGTGACGAGGCCGGCGAAGCGGCGCGCGTCCCCGGGACGCGAGAACGTCCCCACCCTGATCATCCGTTGTCCTCCGCGGCGTCGATGGCGTTGCCGAGGACGATGCGGGTCGGCCGGGGCCGGCGGAAGGGCGAACCGCTGATGCCGGATATCGACGGGGTGGATGGACGAGCGTTGAACCCGGACCCCCGGCGGGGTAGGGATGACCGGTGACCGCCTCCGTGGGCCCCGACGTCGAGGCCGGCGGCCCGGCCTTCCCGGGCCGCCTGGCGAACCTCGACCTCAACCTGTTGCTCTCGCTCCGCGCGCTCCTGGGCGAGCGCAACGTGACCCGGGCCGCGGCGGTCCTCGGACTCTCCCAGCCCGCGGTCAGCGCGGCGCTGGCCCGGCTGCGGCGCCACTTCGGCGACGAGCTGCTCGTGCGGGTGGGCAACCGCTACGAGCTGACCCCGCTCGCGGTGCGCCTCGTCGACCGGGCCGAGAGCGCGGTCGCCGGGATCGAGCGGGTGTTCTCGGTGGCCCCGGACTTCGACCCGGCGGCGACCACCCGCGAATTCACCCTGCTCGTCTCGGACTACGCCACGAGCGTCTTCGGCCCGGCGCTCGCGGCCGCCTTCACGCGGGCGGCCCCGCACGCCCGGCTGCGGCTCTGCCCGCACCGCCCCGAGGACATCGCGGGCATCACGGAGCGGCTGCGCACGGTCGACGGGCTCCTGCTGCCGCACGGCTTCGTCGACGACATGCCCTACCTCGACCTCTACGACGACACCTGGGTCGTGATCGTCGCGGCCGGCAACGAGCGCGTGGGGGACCGGGTCACCCTCGACGACCTGCGGGAGCTCCCGTGGATCACCGTTTACCACCGGCCCACCGCGTTCACCCCGGCCGCGCAGCAGCTGCGGGTCCACGGGATCGAGCCGATCGCCCAGGTGGTCGTCGAGTCGTTCCTGCCCATCCCCGACCTCGTGGCCGGCACCGACCGGGTCGCGCTGCTGCAGGGCCGCCTCGCCGCCCGGCTGCGCCCCGAGGACGCGCTGCGGGTCCTGCCGTGCCCGTTCGCGGCGGCCCCGCTGGTCGAGGCGATGTGGTGGCACCCGATGTACGACTCCGACCCGGCCCACCGCTGGCTGCGCGGGCTGCTCACCGAGGTCGGCACCGCGCTCTCCCCGCCCGCCTGAGGCGACCATCAGCGCGGTCGATGGCGACCCCCAAGCGAAGTGATTTCCGATCACGCCCGGCGCGCCCTGACACTCCCCTCACGTGTGGTGCCGATCACGGCCCACCGGACGAGCGCGGAGGACGATCGTGACGGTCATCGGTCAGGACGAGGACCAGGGCAGGGCGGCCCGGACCCGGCGACCCACCGGGCAGGGCGCGATCCTGCTGGCGGGCAGCTGCCTGCCGATCCTCGGCTCGGTGCTCCTCGCGCCGGTGCTGCCGCGGATGATGGAGGCGTTCGCGACCACGGCGGGCGTCGAGGTGCTCGTCCCGATCGTGCTCACCGCGCCGGCGCTGGTGATCGGCCTGCTGGCGCCCGTCGCCGGGCGCCTGGTCGACGCGGCCGGGCGCAAGCGGGTGCTCGTCACGGCCCTGGTGGTCTACGCGCTGTTCGGCACCGCGCCGCTGTACCTGGACTCGCTGCCGGCGATCGTCGCCAGCCGGGTCGGGGTCGGGCTGTGCGAGGCCGCGATCATGACCGCCTGCACGACGATGCTCGCGGACCTGTTCGACGGCACCGCGCGCGACCGCTGGTTCGCCCGCCAGACCATCGCGACGACGCTCGCGGCCACCGTGTTCTTCGGCCTCGGCGGGGCGCTGGGCGCCGTGAGCTGGCGCGCCCCGTTCGTCCTCTACGCCTCGAGCCTGATCATCGCGGTGCTCGTCGCCGTCTTCGTCCGCGACACCGGCCGCACCCCCTCCGCCGCGCTCCCGCCGATCCCGTGGCGTCTCATCGCGGTGCCGTGCCTGGTCACCCTCTTCGGCGGCGTCGTCTTCTACACCCCGATCGCGGAGCTCTCGCTGGTCCTCGCGTCGGTCGGCGTCACGTCCACCGCCACGATCGGCCTCGTCAGCGCCGTCGCCTCGCTCGCGACCGCGGCCGGCGGGTTCACCTTCGGCCGGGTCGCCCGCCGCGGCACCGCGGTGCTCCTGCCGATCGCGCTCGCGCTCGCCGGCGTGGGCCTCGTCGTCGTCGGCATCTCCTCGTCCGTCCCCGTGATCGCCATCGGCGCGATCATCGCCAGCGCCGGCACCGGCCTGCTGCTGCCGACCCTGCTGACCTGGGCGCTCTCCGGCCTCGGCTTCGCCGAGCGCGGTCGCGGCACCGGGATGTGGACGGCCACGCTGTTCATCGGCCAGTTCGTCTGCCCGCTGGTGCTGCTCGCGGTCGCCGTCCCGCTCGGCGGGCTCTCCGGCGCGGTGCTCGCGCTCGGCGTGGTGACCGCGCTGTTCGCCGGGGTGACGCCGCTGATCGTCCGCCGCGCGCTGGCCCGGGCGGCCTGACCCGCAGGTCCCGGTGATCACGGGCGTCGTCGGGCACGCAAGCGATTGTCTGTTCGGATCGCGGGGACCGGCCCGAGGATGTGAGATGGCCGTGTGACCGAGGTGACCGCGCGGCCGTCGTCCCCGTCCTCCGAGCTGACCGGGCGCATGCTGCTGGTCGCCCTGGTCTCGGCCGTGTCCGGCGGCCTCTACGGCTACGACACCGGCATCATCTCCGGCGCCCTGCTCCAGATCGCGCCCGAGTTCGGTCTCGGCGACACCGCGAAGTCGCTGGTGACCGCCAGCATCCTGGCCGGCGCGGTGATCGGGGCGCTGTCCTGCTCGGCGCTCTCCGAGCGGATCGGGCGGCGACGGACGCTGCTGATGATCGCGGTCGTGTTCGTGGTCGGGGCGATCGGTGCGGCGCTCGCCCCGAGCGCGGTCGTGCTGGCGATCGCCCGGCTCGTCCTCGGGTTCGCCGTCGGCGGGGCCACCCAGACCGCCCCGATGTACGTCGCCGAGCTCGCGCCGCCGACGCTGCGCGGCCGGCTGGTGCTCTGCTTCCAGGTCGCGATCGGGGTGGGGATCGTCATCTCGACGATCGTCGGCGCGACCGAGTCGATCGGCTGGCGGTGGTCGATCGGCGCCACGGCGGTGGTGGCCGCGATCATGCTCGGCGCCCTGCTCGGCCTGCCGGAGAGCCCCCGGTGGCTCGTGGCCCAGGACCGGGACGACGACGCCCGCGGCGTGCTCGTCCGGGTCCGCCCGGCCGGACGGGACGTGGAACCGGAACTGGACGAGATCGAGGCCTCCGAGCAGGCGGAGCGCTACGCCACCACCCGGGGCTGGCGGGGCCTGCGGGCCGGCTGGGTGCGCCCGGCGCTGGTCGTGGGCTGCGGGATCGCGATCTTCACCCAGCTCTCCGGCATCGAGATGATCATCTACTACGCCCCGACGATCCTGACGGACAACGGCTTCACCGACGCCCAGGCACTCGACGGCAGCGTCGCCCTCGGCGTCACCTACCTGGTGATGATGCTGATCGGCCTCGCGATCATCGACCGGGTCGGGCGCCGGCGGCTCACGCTGATCATGGTGCCGGGCACGGCCGTCGCCCTGTTCGCGCTCGGCCTGGTGTTCGTGCTCGGCGACGGCGGCCCGGGCAGCATCCCGCTGATCCTCACCTGCCTGATCGTGTTCATGGTGTTCAACGCGGGCGGCCTGCAGCTCATGGGCTGGCTCACCGGGTCGGAGATCTACCCGCTCGGGGTGCGCTCGGCCGGGACGAGCGTGCAGGCGGCCTGCCTCTGGGGCTCGAACCTGCTGATCTCGACGACGGTCCTCGCGATGATCAACGGCATCGGCGTCGGGGCCACGATGTGGGTCTACGCGGGCTTCAACGTCCTCGCCTGGATCTTCGTCTACGTCCGTATGCCGGAGCTGACCGGGCGCAGCCTCGAGCAGATCGAGGGGGCGCTGCGCGACGGCCGCTTCGCGCCGGGGGACATCGACGCCGCACGGTGAGCCGGGGGACACCCCGTTCGGCATGCGTGTGGCTCCCGGGGCGGATGGGGCTCGCCGTTTACGGTGAGCCCATGGCCCGAACCGACACCTCCGCGCGCAGCCGGCCCCTCACCCGGGGACGGACGCCCGCGCGCACCACGGAGTCGGCGCAGCCCGCGCCGCGGTCGGGGTCGGGCCGCTCGGGGTCCGGCCGGTCCGGATCGGGTCGGTCGGGCTCGGGACGGTCCGGGGCCGGACGCCGCGCCCCCGCGACGGGCGGCCGCCGCGCCCCCGCGCGTCGGCCCGCCGCGCGCCGCGGGCCGGGCCCGCTCGTCCGCGGCCTGCAGGGCACCTGGACGCTCGCCGCCCGCGGCCTCGGGTCGGTGGCGCGCACCATCGGCCGCGGCCGGGAGATCGACGCGGCCCACCGGCGCGACGGGATCGCCCTCGGGCTCGTCGTCCTCGCGTTGGTCACCGCCGCGGGCCTGTGGCTCGGGGCCGGCGGGCCGGTCGGGACCGGGATCCAGGTCGCGTTCCGGACGGTGCTCGGGTCGGTCGCCCTCGGGGTGCCCGTGATCCTGCTCGGGATCGCCGTCGTGCTCATGCGCACCGACCCCGACCCGGAGACCCGCCCCCGCACCGTCGTCGGCGCGCTCCTGCTCGGCCTCGGCGTGCTGGGCGTGTGGCACCTCTCGGTCGGCGCGCCCGGCCCGCTCGCGGGCCGGCAGGCCGGCGGCGGGGTGATCGGCGCCTGGGTGGCCGATCCCCTCACTGCCGGGGTCACCGTCTGGCTCTCGATGCCGGTCCTCGTCCTCGTGGCCGCCTTCGGGCTGCTCGTGCTCACCGGCACCCCGGTGCGCGACGTCCCGCGCCGCGTGCGCTGCCTGATCACCGGCGAGCCGTTCGACGACGAGTACGACGAGGAGTGGGGCGGGGTCGAGGACCTCGAGGAGGGGGCCGGCGAGGCCGCCGCCGACGACCCCGACGCCGAGACGACCGCACTGCAACGCCCGCGGCGCCGGCGCGCCGCCGACGCCGAGGCACCCGTCGACGCCGACGCGGCCGCCCACCCGGCCCGCCACCGCGACGCCGACGGCGTGCTGGTGGTGGGTGGCGACGAGCCCGACGCGAGCGCGGCCCCCGTCGTGCCGCCCGTCGAGGAGCCCGCGCCCGCCGCACCGGCCCGCAGCCGCCGGAAGGTCCCGGCCGCCGAGATCCCCGAGACCCCGCCGGTCGTCGACGTCCCGGA
>NZ_JBVPVA010000303.1:0-4918 GCF_055612215.1 Actinomycetospora sp.
GAGGCCAACCAGGCCCGCCAGGCCCAGATCACGCAGGAAATCAGCGAGATCGTCGGTGGTGCCGACGCCCTCGCCACGGCAGGGGAGTGACATGACGCAGGCACCCGAGCAGCAGAAGGCCGGCACCGGGCGGATCGCCCGCGTGCTCGGTCCCGTCGTCGACGTCGAGTTCCCGCGCGACGCCGTCCCGGACCTCTTCAACGCGCTCACCTTCGAGGTCACCCTCGACGGTGACACCAAGCTGCTGACCCTGGAGGTCGCCCAGCACCTGGGCGACAACCAGGTCCGCACGATCGCCATGCAGCCCACCGACGGCGTCGTCCGTGGCCAGGAGGTCACCGACACCGGGCACTCGATCACCGTGCCCGTCGGCGACCTCGTCAAGGGCCACGTGTTCAACGCCCTCGGCGACTGCCTCGACGAGCCCGGCTACGGCGAGGACGCCGAGCGCTGGTCCATCCACCGCGACCCGCCGCCCTTCGACCAGCTCGAGGGCCGCACCGACATGCTGGTGACGGGCCTCAAGGTCGTCGACCTGCTCACCCCGTACGTGCAGGGCGGCAAGATCGGCCTGTTCGGCGGCGCGGGCGTGGGCAAGACGGTGCTCATCCAGGAGATGATCCAGCGCATCGCCCGCAACTTCGGCGGCACCTCGGTGTTCGCCGGGGTCGGGGAGCGGACGCGTGAGGGCAACGACCTGATCACCGAGCTCACCGAGGCGGACGTCCTCAAGGACACCGCGCTCGTGTTCGGTCAGATGGACGAGCCGCCGGGCACCCGCATGCGGGTCGGCCTGTCGGGTCTGACCATGGCGGAGTACTTCCGCGACGAGGTCGGCGTCGACGTGCTGCTCTTCATCGACAACATCTTCCGGTTCACCCAGGCCGGCCAGGAGGTCTCGACCCTCCTGGGTCGCATGCCCTCGGCGGTGGGCTACCAGCCCACCCTGGCCGACGAGATGGGTCAGCTGCAGGAGCGGATCACGTCGACCAAGGGCCGCTCGATCACCTCGATGCAGGCGATCTACGTGCCCGCCGACGACTACACCGACCCGGCGCCGGCCACCACGTTCGCCCACCTCGACGCGACCACCGAGCTCTCCCGCAACGTGTTCGCCAAGGGCATCTTCCCCGCGGTGGACCCGCTGACCTCGACCTCGACGATCCTGGACCCCCAGTACGTCGGCGACGAGCACTACCGCGTCGCGCGCGAGGTCATCCGCATCCTGCAGAAGTACAACGACCTGCAGGACATCATCGCGATCCTCGGCATCGACGAGCTCTCCGAGGAGGACAAGCTCACCGTGGCGCGGGCGCGCCGCATCGAGCGCTTCCTCGGGCAGAACATGTACGCCGCCGAGCAGTTCACCGGTGAGGAAGGCTCGTACGTCGACGTCAAGGACACCGTCGAGGCGTTCGACAAGATCGCCAAGGGTGAGTACGACGACTACGCCGAGCAGGCGTTCACCATGTGCGGTGACCTCGACGACGTCGAGGAGAAGCAGAAGCAGTTCAACGACTGACCCGCTCCCCGGGCGGGGCGCCCTCGCGGCGCCCCGTCCGGGGCCTGCTCGACGAAAGGACGTCCTTCAGTGGCCGAGATGCAGGTCGATCTCGTGGCGGTGGAGCGGAAGGTGTGGTCGGGCACGGCCGAGTTCGTCTTCGCGCGCACCAGCGTGGGCGAGATCGGCATCCTGCCCCGCCACGAGCCGCTCATCGCCCAGCTCACCGAGGCGGGCATGGTCCGGATCGACCCCACCGACGGTGAGTCGGTACGTGCCGCCGTCTTCGGCGGCTTCCTGTCGATGGACGGCGAGAAGCTGACGATCCTCGCGGAGGAGGCGGAGCTGAGCGACGAGATCGACGTCTCCGCCGCCCAGCAGGAGCGTGACTCGGCGGACACCGAGGACGCCAAGGGCCGTGCGGCCAAGGCGCGGGCCGAGGCCCGGCTGGCCGCCGCCGGCCAGGACTCGGACTAGGCGAGACGGGCGGGACCGGGGCGCGTGCAGGACCGACCCGCGATGGCGCGACGAGCATGACGGTCTCCGGCATGGTCGTGGAGATCGTGCTCGTCGTCGTCGCGGCCGTCCTGCTCCTGCTCGCCCTGGTCGCGCTCCGCCGGCTCCAGCAGCTGCGCCGCGGCGGCGTGGACGTCGCGCTGCGCCGGGCCCGCCCCGTGGAGGCGACGCCGCCCTCCGCCGCGGACGACCAGCGGGGCTGGCACTCCGGGATCGCCCGCTACCGCGGGGACCAGTTCCGCTGGTACCGGGTGAGCGGGCTGCGCTCCGGGCCGAACGTCGTGCTCGACCGCTTCGAGGTCGAGATCGTCGACCGGCGCCCCCCGCGCCCGACCGAGCTCCACCCCCCGGGCGCGACGGTGCTGCGATGTCGCACCTCGAGCGGGGTCTACGAGCTCGCGATGGGCGCCGACGTGCTCACCGGGTTCGCCTCGTGGCTCGAGTCGAGCCCCCCGGGCCGCTCGACCGGCTACCGCCAGGCCAGTTAGCCGTTCCGGATCGCCGAGTGGGCCGCGAGGGTGGCGATGGCAGCCGTGGGAGCCCACTCGACCGAAGCCGGGCGAGGCTCCACAGCCGAGTGGACCTCGAGGGCGGTGGTGGCAGCCGTGGGAGTCCACTCGATCGCGGACCGTTCCGGCGAGGGGCGCCCACGGCCGGTTCTATCGACCGAAGGTGCCCTTCGGTCAGGACCGGCTGCTCAGTCCTTCCGGGCTTCGGGCCCGCCGGGGACCCAGAGGACGTCGCCCCCGGGGTTGGCGACGCGGCCGAGGATGAACAGCAGGTCCGACAGCCGGTTGAGGTAGCGCGCCGGCAGCACGCTGGTGTGCGCGGGGTCGGCCTCCACCACCGCCCACGTCGCCCGCTCGGCCCGCCGCGTGACCACCCGCGCCACGTGCAGGTACGCGGCCCCCGGCGTCCCGCCCGGCAGGATGAACGAGTCGAGGGTCGCGAGCCCCTCGTTGAACTCGTCGCACCACCCCTCGAGCCGCTCCACCTGCGTCTCGGTCACCCGCAGTGGCGGGTACTCCGGATTCTCGACCACGGGCGTCGCGAGGTCCGCCCCGACGTCGAACAGGTCGTTCTGGATCTGGCGCAGCGGCGCCACGATCCGCTCCGGCAGGTCCCCGACGGCGAGGGCCACCCCGATCGCCGCGTTCGCCTCCTCGGAGTCGGCGTAGGCGTCGAGGCGGGGGTGCGTCTTCGGCACCCGGGAGAAGTCGGAGAGACCGGTCGTCCCGTCGTCACCGGTGCGCGTGTAGATACGGGTGAGGTGAACGGCCACGGCGCCAGTCTAGGCGCGGGGCGGCCGGGGTCAGGGGGCCGAACTCCGGCCGGTAGCGTCGCCGAGCGTGAACGAGCACTTCGTCGTGCGGTCGGCAGGCCCCCTCACCGGGACGGTCGACGTCGTCGGCGCCAAGAACAGCGTGCTCAAGCTGATGGCCGCGGCGCTGCTCGCCGAGGGCCGGACGACGATCACGAACTGTCCGCAGATCCTCGACGTGCCGCTGATGGCCGACGTGCTGCGCAGCCTGGGCTGCGAGGTGGCGGTGGCGGGCGACGTGGTCGAGATCGACGTGCCCGCCGAGCTCTCCTCGGAGGCGGACTACCGCTCGGTGTCGCGGCTGCGGGCCTCGGTGTGCGTGCTGGGGCCGCTGGTGGCGCGCTGCCGGCGGGCCGTGGTGCCCCTGCCCGGCGGGGACGCGATCGGCTCCCGCCCCCTCGACATGCACCAGACGGGGCTGCGGCTGCTCGGCGCGCGGTCGGAGATCTCGCACGGCTGCGTCGTCGCGGAGGCGGACGGGCCAGGGGCGGCGCTGCGCGGCGCCCAGATCTGGCTGGACTTCCCCTCGGTGGGCGCCACCGAGAACATCCTCATGGCCTCGGTGTTCGCCGAGGGCACCACGGTGATCGACAACGCCGCCCGCGAGCCGGAGATCGTCGACCTGGTGCGGATGCTCCAGGAGATGGGCGCCAAGATCTCCGGCGGCGGTACCTCGACCCTGACCGTCCACGGCGGCGCCGAGCTGACCCCGACCACCCACCGCGTCATCGGCGACCGCATCGTCGGCGCCACCTGGGCCTTCGCCTCGGTGATGACCGACGGCGACGTCACCATCCGCGGGGTCGACCCGCACCACCTCGACCTGGTGCTCGACAAGCTGACCCAGGCCGGGGCGACGACGGAGGCCGTGGCTGAGGGTTTCCGGGTCCGCGGCACCGGCCGGCCCCGCTCCGTGGACTGGGTGACGCTGCCCTACCCGGGGTTCGCCACCGACCTGCAGCCGATGGCGATCGCGTTGTCCGCGGTGTCCGAGGGCACCTCGATGATCACCGAGAACGTCTTCGAGGGACGCTTCCGCTTCGTCGAGGAGATGGTCCGCCTCGGCGCGGACGCCCGGACCGACGGCCACCACGCCGTCGTGCGGGGCGTGCCGCGGCTGTCGTCCGCCCCGGTGTGGGCCTCGGACATCCGGGCCGGTGCGGGACTCGTGCTCGCCGGGCTCATGGCCGACGGGGAGACCGAGGTGTGGGACGTCGCCCACATCGACCGGGGCTACCCGCTGTTCGTCGAGAACCTGTGCGCCCTCGGCGCGGACGTGGCCCGGGTCCAGGCCCCACCCCGGCGGTAGGTGCCGGGGTGGCGGCCGTCGGGCGAGCGGCGCCGTCCTGGCGTCAGACGCCAGGAACGTGCCGTTGCTGCCACGGGGCGGAGCCGGTCCCCGAGCGGCGGCCAGCGAGTGAACGGCGCCGCTCGCCCGACGGCCGCCACCCCGGCGGTAGGTGCCGGGGTGGGGCCTGGACCCGGGCCACGTCCGCGCCGAGGGCGCACAGGTTCTCGACGAACAGCGGGTAGCCCCGGTCGATGTGGGCGACGTCCCACACCTCGGTCTCCCCGTCGGC
>NZ_JBVPVA010000404.1:0-2584 GCF_055612215.1 Actinomycetospora sp.
CCCGGGGCAGGCGCCCGAGGCCTCGCGCACCCCCCTCGCGGAGGCGCACACCGAGATGGTGTCGCGCGGTGACGCCGCGACCCCGCCCCAGGGCACCCCGCACGCGACGCCGGCCGGACAGCCGGCGCGCGGCAGGTCGCAGCCGGGCGCGCACGGCGACGGGGGGAGGACCCGAGAGTGAACACCCCGCTGCGTCGGGTCTCCCTCGTGGTGATGGGCCTGATCGTGCTGTTGCTCGGACAGGCCACGTGGGTCCAGGTGGTCAAGGCCGAGGACTACAAGTCCAACCCGTACAACCAGCGCGTCCTGCTCGACGAGTACTCCCGTCAGCGCGGGCAGATCAGCGCCGGGGGGGACGTGCTCGCCTCGAGCGTGCCGACCAACGACCGGCTGAAGTACCTGCGCCAGTACTCCAGCGGCCCGATGTACGCCCCGATCACCGGCTACTACTCGCAGGTCTACGGGTCGAACGGCATCGAGCGCGCCGAGGACTCCGTGCTCAACGGCACCGACGACCGGCTCTTCGTGCGCCGCATCTCCGACGTCATCACCGGGCGGGCCCCGGCCGGCGGCAACGTCGCGCTGACCATCGACCCCAAGGTCCAGCAGGCCGCGTACGAGGCCATGGCCTCGAAGGGCTACAGCGGCAGCGTCGTCGCCATCCGGCCGCAGACCGGCGAGATCCTCGCGATGGTCTCGACGCCGTCCTTCGACCCGAACCCGTTGGCGAGCCACGACGGCCCGACGCAGAAGGCGGCGTGGAACGCGCTCGACCCGAACAGCCCGGACTCGCCGCTGATCAACAAGGCCATCAGCTCGACCTATCCCCCCGGGTCGACGTTCAAGCTGGTGAACACCGCGGCCGCGCTCGAGGCGAACGCGATCACCCCGCAGACCCCGGTGACGGCCGCGCCGCGGATCACGCTGCCCGACAGCGTCACGACCCTGGAGAACTACGACGGCGAGGCGTGCGGCTCCGGCCCCACGGTGCCGTTCTCGGTGGCCTTCGCGAAGTCCTGCAACGCGCCCTTCGCCCAGCTCGCCGACCAGATCGGGGCCGACAAGCTGCGCGCCCAGGCGACGGCGTTCGGCATGGAGAACTCCGCCCTGACCGTGCCCATGCCGGTCGCCGAGTCCTCGGTCGGCGAGCTCGGGGACGGCGCGGCGCTCGCGCAGTCGGGCATCGGGCAGCGCGACGTGCGGATGACCCCGCTGCAGAACGCGATGATCACGTCGACGATCGCGAACGGCGGCGTGCCGATGCAGCCGCACCTGGTCAGCCAGATCCAGGGCCAGGACCTCTCGGTCGTGGACACCACCTCGCCCGACCGGGGGTCGCGGGCGATCTCGGGGAGCACCGCCGCCACACTGACGCAGCTGATGATCGGTTCGGAGAACGGCGGCACGAGCGGCGGGAAGATCCCCGGCGTCCAGCTCGCCTCGAAGACCGGCACGGCCGAGTGGGGCCCCACCCCGAAGACCAGCCCGCCGCACACCTGGTACGACGTGTTCGGGCCGGTGCCCGACCCCCAGGTCGCGGTCTCCGTGATCGTGGAGAAGGGCGGCAACCGCGGCGACGACGCGACCGGGTCGTCCGTCGCCGGGCCGGTCGGCCGCGCGGTCGTCGCCGCGGCCCTGCAGCAGGGAGGGAGGTAGCTCGATGGCTCCGACCACGGGCACCCTGCTCGCCGACCGCTACCGGATCGGCCGACGCATCGCGATCGGCGGCATGGGCGAGGTCTGGGAGGCGCAGGACTCCCGCCTCGACCGCACCGTCGCCGTGAAGATCCTCAAGGCCGAGCTGTCCGGCGACCCCGAGTTCCTCCACCGCTTCCGCACCGAGGCCCGCACCGCCGCCTCGCTGAACAACCCCGGCATCACCCAGGTCCACGACTACGGCGAGACCACCACCGACTGGACGACGGCCAACGGCACCGTCCAGGTGCCGGTCGCCTACCTGGTGATGGAGCTGGTGCGCGGCGAGCCGCTGGCGCAGCTGCTCTCGGTGCACGGCCGCCTCGGGGTCGACTTCACCCTCGACATCCTCGAGCAGTCCGGTTACGCCCTCGACGCGGCGCACGAGCGCGGCCTGGTCCACCGCGACGTGAAGCCGGGCAACATCCTGGTGACCCCGACCAACCAGGTGAAGATCACCGACTTCGGGATCGCGAAGGCCGTCGACGCCGCCCCGGTCACCCGCTCGGGCATGGTCATGGGCACCGCGCACTACATCGCGCCCGAGCAGGCCGGCGGCGGTGACGCGGGCCCGGCCTCGGACGTGTACTCCCTCGGCGTCGTCGGCTACGAGTGCCTCGCCGGGCGCCGGCCGTACCTGTCCGAGAACGCGGTGACGGTCGCGATGATGCACATCCGCGATCCGCTGCCCCCGCTGCCGCCCGACGTCCCCCCGGTGGTGCGCCAGCTGATCGAGCTGACCCTCACCAAGGACCCGCGCGGGCGCTACGCCACCGGCGGGGAGTTCGCCCGCGCGGTGGCGGCCGTGCGCCGCGGCGAGCCGGTGCCCCGCCCGGGCGCGGTGACCGCGGCGACCGAGGCCGTCAACCCGGCGACCCGCATCGCGCCG
>NZ_JBVPVA010000467.1:0-12319 GCF_055612215.1 Actinomycetospora sp.
TCGAGAGCCGCTGGTGGCCCAGCCACGCGTGCTCCAGCTCGATCCGCCCGGAATCGTCCGGGCCACGGTGATGGATCCGGGCGAGCATCCGCTCGCACTTGTCGGGGTCGATGTCACCGTACGCAGCGACGATTCCGCACATGAGGCGGCTTCACACATCCTAGGTCGACGGCGGCCCCGCGAATGGGAGCACGCCGGAGGATCCCACCGCCGGAAAAGATCACGACACGGGTCCAGTGACCACGGAGATCGATTGTCCGGCCGATGTTCGGCGACTCACGGTGCGCCAATCACATTCTCCCACGATTCGAGGACCGTCGACTGCGCCTTCGGTCACGTGCGAACGCTTCGGCGGCGCGACCACCGGTACGGCGGCTCAGCTCGGCCACCGTGTTCAGGCCGGGGGTGGACCCGCGACGAGCTGCACCGCCGCGTGGACCACGAGGTAGACACCGAACGCCCCGGCCGCGAGCACGACGATCGTGCGCCCGTGGCGACCGATCCACGCGTTCACCGCGGTCACAACGCGGATCGTCGCCTCCGGCCGTACGGCATGGGCGACGACGGGTATCTCGATGATCAGCATGTAGATGGCGGCCACGAGCACGACGCTGAGGATCGTCACCAGGACGCTGTCGTCGGCCTTGGCGATCGAGTGCAGTGCGGCGAGGTAGAGCGGCGCCGGGGTGTACATCACCAGACCGATCGCGAGCAGCCCGATCAGGCCGAGCTCCCGGCGCTGCGTGGCTACCTTCGGCCCCTTGGGTGGCCGGAACCAGACGTAGACCGCCGAAGCCAGCAGCAGGATGCCGACGCCGAAGTCGATCCACGGCGGCACGGTGCGGTGGTGCGGCCCGCGCTCGACGCCGGTGCCCCGCAGGACGAACACGAGGGCGAAACCGAACCCCAGGGTCGCGATCACGGCCCCGGCGAGGAACACGAGAGCCCGCTTGCGGGGTTGCGGGTTGGCCAGCAGGAAGGCCACGAACAGCAGCCCGGGGGGATAGAGCGCCGCTCCGAGGGCCGCCGGCACCGCTTCGGTCAGCATCGGTCCGACTCGCTCCGTGCGTCGGGGGCGCCCCTACGACACCGGCGTCCGGGCACCGTCGAGCGGGGACGGCTGCGGGGCGACGGGCCTCGGTCCGCGCCAGGCCTGGACCCCCGAGGTGGTCGCGACCTGGGCGGCGCCGAGCGCGTGCTTCGCGAGCTGGGCCGGCGTCATCTCCGTGCGCTGCTGCCACCGTCGCGCCGCTCCGAGCACGGCCGCGCTCCCGAGCGTCAGCCCCGCGGTGGCGATCATCCCGCCGACACCGACGAGGACGGCGCCGCTCATCAGCAGGCGGGTGTTCACGGGACGGGACGAGGGAGACGCGGACACGAGGACCTCCGGAGCAGTCGGGCGACGACCCCCACGGTGGATCGCACCCGTCGCCGCAGGCACCACCCGAACCAGGTGGTCCTGGTCGGGGTGGTGTCCGGCGGACTCCGTGGTCGTCCGGCCTCGCGTTCCACCCTGCACGGGTGATGCCGCCCCGCCCGCCCCGGCGCGGGTGGGAGCACGGGGAAGGGGTGTCGCATGAGACCTGGGCGGGGATCGGCGCCGTGGCACGAACGGCCGACGCGCTGGTGTCCGACGTGAGCCTCGACGTCCTCGTCCTGGGCCTGGCGAGCGTGGTCCGTCCGACCTCGGTGGCGGCCGTCTACGCGTTCCTCGCCGCCCCGTCGCCGAGGCCGCTGCTCGTCGCGTACCTGACCGCCGGGCTCGCCCTCAGCCTCACGGTCGGTGTGATCGCGGTGACCGTCGTCCACGTCAGTCCGCCGCCGCCGACGGTGACCTCCACCGCTCGCGTCATCGTCGACATCGCGTGCGGCGTGGCCTGTCTGGGGGGCGCGCTGTACTACGGGCTCCGATCGCCGCGGGACCCGCCGGCCGCGCGCCCGGACCGGGAGCCGTCGGCGATGAGACGACGCCTGAGCCGGCCCACGGTGCGCAGCGCGTCGGTGGCGGGCGTGGTCACCCACCTCCCGGGGGTGTTCTACCTCGCGGCGCTGGCCGCGATCGTCGCGAGCCGCCCGGGCCTCACCGGCGGCCTCGTCCAGGTCGGGCTCTACAACCTGCTCTGGTACGCAGTGCCGCTGACCGCCCTCGCCTCGTGGGTGTGGCACCCGGAGACGACGCGTGAGAACGCCGCACGGCTCACGGCCTCGGTCCAGGCCCACAGGAAGTCCCTCATGGTCGTCGTCCTGGTCCTGGTCGGGCTGTACCTGCTGATCACCGGGATCCACGAGCTCACCGCGGGGTGAGCTCCCGGCGGACCGGCCTCACCCGCCGCGGATGAGGTGACGAGCCGGACGGAGGAGCAGGGTGAGCGGGGAGCAACCCCGGAGGAGGGGCGATTCTCGTCCGCAGCACCAAGGGACACACCGCCGACGGCCCGGGGCCCCGGCGGGTGCTCGGCCTGCTCTTCGCGCTGATGATGGTCGACTTCGCGGACCGGCAGCTGCTCGTCGGCGCGTTCCCCGGCCTCCGCCGGGAGTGGGGGCTCTCCGAGACCGAGCTCGGGGCCCTCGTGTCCGTCCTGACCCTGGCCGTCGGACTCGCGGCGATGCCCGTGGCGGCGTGGGTGGACCGGCGCAGCAAGGCCCGGACGATCGCGCTCATGGGTGTCGTGTGGAGCGTGGCCGCGGCAGCGTCCGGATACGCCCAGGGGTACGTGCAGCTCCTCGTCGCTCGGATCGGGGTGGGCGCCGGGGAAGCCGGCTACGGACCGGCCGGTGGCGCCCTGCTCGCCGCGCGGTTCCCCGGGCCCCGGCGCGCGACGGTGCTGGGCGGCTTCTACAGCGCCGGGCCGCTCGGGGCGGTGCTCGGCACCGCCCTCGCCGCCGAGTGGGGGTGGCGGTGGACGGTCGGCATCCTCGCCCTGCCCGGCCTCGTCCTCGCGCTCGCGGTGCTCCGCGTCCGCGACCGCCCGACGGTCCGGCCCGAGCGGTCCGCCGTCCGTCCCGCCGCGCTGGCCCTCCTCCGGGCCCGCTCCGCGGCGGGCGCGATCATCGGCGCGGTGCTGCTGCTGGTCGTCGCCTCCGCGCTCTACACCTGGCTGCCCACCTATCTCCAGGGCGCGTACCACCTCGGTCCGTCCGGCGCCTCGCTGCTCGCCGCGGGCGTGCTGGTCGCAGGCGCCGCCGGAACGACCGGCACCGCGGTGGCCGCCGACCACCTCACCCGCCGGGATCCGCGCATGCGCCTGCGCGTCCCCGCCGTCACCGCGCTGGCCACGGCGGGTCTCCTCGGCCCGGCCTTCGGCCTCGTGCCGCCCGGCGCGGCGCAGCTGGTGCTGCTCCTCGCGGGCGCCGCGATGATGACCTCCGCGATCGGCCCGGTCGCCGCCGTCGTCATCGACGTCGTCCACCCCGCGCAGCGGGCGACCGCGACCTCCGTGCTCGTCGTGGCGCAGAACCTGCTCGGCCTGACGATCGGCCCCGTGCTCGTCGGCGTCCTCGCCGACCGCCTCGGGCTGGTCCCGGCGCTGGCCCTGGTGTCGCTGCTCGGCCTCGTCGCCGCAGGCGCCCTGTGGCTCGGCGCGCGGGCCTACCCGGACGACCGCGCCGGGCAGACCCTCCGGGCGGCTCCCACCGCGACCAGCACGACGGGGCGGCGATGACCCCCCACTCCGGCCGCCCCCGGTGCTGCCTCAGTGCAGCGCAGCCGGACGGACCCGCGCGTGGACGTGCCCTGGTGCCACCCGGTGGTCGTGGCGCCCCGCGGGGTCGTCACGGCTACTGCCGCGCGATGGCGATGCGGAGCCGCTCCTCGGGGTCGAGGAAGTGGCCGTGGTCGTCCTCGCCGACGTCGAGCTGCACCCAGTGGATCCGGCCGGTGAACCGGCTGGAGGCCCCGGTGTAGTCGGGACTGACCGGTGTGCCTTCCTCCCGACCGATGTCCGTGGTCTCGTCGGCGGAGAACACGGCCGGTTGGGTCATGTCGACGCGGCCGGAGCCGACCGGCTCGCCGTCGTGGAACAGCGACACGTTGCCGCCCTTGGCCAGGCCGCCGCCGTCGTAGGCGAACTCGGCCCGGACCTGGTGGACGCCCGCAGGCACGAGTGTGTCGCCGCGGATCGTGAAGAGGTGGATGCCCAGCACGTTGTAGCAGAAGGTCAGCCGGCCCTCGTGGAGGTAGACCGACCACCCGCCGAACCGGCCGCCCTGGGCGATCACCACACCGCGCCCGTCGCCCTTCGGCAGGTCGATCTCGGCGGTCACCGAGAAGGACCGGTTCTTGACGCTGACGACGCTGTTCTCCGACAGTCGCCCCATCCCCGGGAAGAACGCCTGGGAGCGACCGCTGATGAGAGTGGGCCGCCCCGCCATCATCGGGTCGATCCGCTCGGCGGTGCGGTCGTCCAGCGGCAGCACTCCGTACTTGGTGGCCTCGATCAGCCAGAGGCGCTGGAGCCGGGCCAGGGTCTCGGGCTTGTCCGCGGCCAGGTCGCGGGCCTGGCTGTAGTCGCTCGTGCCGTCGTAGAGCTCCCAGACGTCCTCGTCGAACGGCGGGGGCTGGTGGTTCATCATCAGCCACGGCGTGCGGTGCTTGGTCACCGCGCTCCAGCCGCGGTGGTAGACGCCGCGGTTGCCGACCATCTCGAAGTACTGCAGGTCGTGGCGTTCCGGCGCGTCGGGCTCCGTGAAGGTGTAGAGCATGCTGGTCCCCTCCATGGGGGACTGCTGAACACCGTTGACCATCGTCGGTTCCGGGATCCCGGCCGCCTCGAGGATCGTCGGCGCAAGATCGATGACGTGGGTGAACTGCGAGCGCAGCCCGCCGGCCCCGGTCGTGCCCCGCGGCCAGTGCACGACGGTGCCGTTGCGCGTGCCGCCCCAGTGGGAGGCCACCTGCTTGGTCCACTGGAAGGGGGTACACATCGCCCATGCCCAGCCGACCGAGTAGTGGTTGTACGAGCTCGGGGAACCGAACTCGTCCATCTTGCTGCGCAGGAACTCCGGCGTCTCGAGCCCGGCCATCCCGTTGAAGTTGGCCATCTCGTTGAACGCCCCGTTGACCGTCCCTTCGGCCGAGGCCCCGTTGTCACCGATGATGTAGAAGATCAGGGTGTCGTCGAGGACGCCGAGGTCGGCGAGGGTGTCGACGAGGCGCCCGACCTGGTGGTCGGTGTGCTCGAGGAAACCCGCGTAGACCTCCATCTGGCGGGCCAGGACGGGCCGCAGCTCCGCGGGCATGTCCTCCCATGCCGGAATCTCCTGGTGGCGGGCGGTGAGTTCGGCCTCCGGGGGAACGAGACCGGCTTCCCGCTGCCGGGCGAAGGTGCGCTCACGCTGGACGTCCCATCCGTCGTCGAACTCCCCCACGTAGCGGTCCGCCCACTCCTTCGGGACGTGGTGCGGGGCGTGCGTGGCTCCTGGGGCGAAGTAGAGGAAGAAGGGCCGTTCGGGCATCAGCGCCTTCTGCTGGCGCATCCAGCCGACGGCACGGTCGGCGAGGTCCTCGGTGAGGTGGTAGCCCTCCTCCGGGGGCGCCGGCGGCTCCACCGCGGTCGTCCCCTCGTAGAGCGCGGGCTCCCACTGGTTGTTCTCGCCGCCGATGAAGCCGTAGAAGGTCTCGAAGCCACCTCCCCCGGAGGGCCAGGCGTCGAACGGTCCGAGAGGTGAGGTCTGCCAGACCGGGACCTCGTGGCACTTGCCGAACTGGGCGGTCGAGTAGCCGTTGAGTTTGAGGGTCATCGGCAGCGGAGCCTTGGTGTTCGGACGCAGCGAGCTGTAGCCCGGCGCCGAGGTCGCGGTCTCGGTGATGCTACCCATCCCGACCGAATGGTGATTGCGGCCCGTCAGCAGCGCCTGGCGGGTGGGTGCGCACAGCGCGGTGGTGTGGAAGCGGTTGTAGCGCAGCCCGCCCGCGGCGAGCCGCTCCGCCGTCGGGGTCCGGCAGGGTCCCCCGAACGCGCTGGACGCCCCGAAGCCGACGTCGTCGAGCAGGACCACGACCACGTTCGGGGCGTTCCCCGGTGGCAGCAGCGGGTCGATCGGCGGGAAGGCCGTGTCGGGGTCCTTCGCGTCGTAGGTGGTCAAACCCGGGAGCGGGCGGTCGGGAACGGGCAGCATCGCGCGCGCATGCCGGTCGGGCGGGGTCATCGTCACGTCTCCTGTCGAGGCCGCAGAAGCCGGACGGCCCTCGCGACGACCGTGGTCGGGCGGTGCAGCCGCACCCTCACCCGCGACGTGTGAAACCCGTGCGGGCGGGGGCTCCCGGGAGTCGGCACGGGTCGGACCGGAGACGGTGGGCTCCCGGTACGGGCGGGCGGCACCCGAATCCGGACCGCCACGCGCCGCAGCGTTCGGGCCATCGTCGGCGTCCTCCCGGGGTCCGATCCGGGTCCGTCTGCGCGCTATCCGGACGGCGCGGACGGCCATACGGTGACAAGGCGTCCCCGTCGCTCGGTCCCCTGCGGGACGGGGCCCTGCTCGTCGCCGGGGGTCGTGGTCCGTCCGGGAAGGAATGTCCATGGCCCGTTCTGCGGTCCTCCGGGTGCGGACGACACCGGACCCGGTGGACGACGGCCGGTCGGTGCACCGCGGCCGCCGTCCGGCGTGACGGTCGAGGCCGTGTCGTCGCAGCGGACGGACACCGTCGGATCGGTCGTCGAGGGGCCGTGGACGGCGGAGGCTGACGCACCCGCCGCGGTGCCCGGGGCATCGGCCCGGCACGCCCGCCCGGTGGCCGCCCACATCGTCGAGCGCCCGCGTCTGCTCGCGCTGCTCGACGAGGGGCGCGAGGCACCCGTCACGCTGCTCACCGCGCCGGCCGGGTGGGGCAAGACCTTGCTGGCAGGCTCCTGGGTGTCCGGGAGGAGCGACGGCAGGGCCGTCTCGTGGGTGACCCTCGGCCCCGCCGTCGACGACGATGCCGCCTTCTGGGCGGCGCTGGCCCATGCGGTGGGCACGACGGCGGGACCGGCCACGGCAGGGGCGCTCGCGGCGCTCGGCGGTCCCGTCTCCGCGACCGGCGAGCGTCCCGGGATCTTCGCCGGTGCTCTCGAGCGGGCGGTCCGGCCCGTGGTCCTCGTCCTCGACGACCTGCACGAGGTGACCTCGTCGACGGTGCACGAGGGGCTGCTGCGCCTGGTCGAACGTCCGGTCCCCTCCCTCACGCTCCTCATCACGACCCGGCGCGACCCGCCGTGGCCGTTGGCGAGGCTGCGGCTGGCGGGTCTGCTCACCGAGCTCCGCACCACCGACCTCGCCTTCCGCGACGACGAGGCCGTCGCCCTCTTCGACCAGCTCGGCGTCCCTGCCACGGCCGGTCAGATCGAGGAGATGGTCGCGCGCACCGACGGCTGGGCCGCGGGGATGCGCCTCGCCGCCCTCGACCTGAGCGCCCAGGACGACATCGCCGGCGCCGTCCGCGCGTTCTCGGGGAGTTCGCACAGCGTGGCCGACTACCTGCTCACCGAGGTGCTCGAGCGCCAGCCCCCCGAGCTCGTGGCGTTTCTCCGGACCCTCGGCACCGTCGACCTCGTCTGCGCCGACCTGGTCGACGCGCTGACGGGCCGCGACGACGGGGAGCGGATGCTCGCCGAGCTGGCCGCCTCGCACCTGTTCGTGCAGGCACTCGGGCGCCCCGGGCGCTGGTACCGGCTGCACCGGCTGCTCCTCGACCTCCTGCGCGCGCGCCCGGCACCGCCGCGGGTCCGGCGTGAGCTGCACCGTCGTGCCGCCGAGTGGTTCCGGCAGCACGGGATGCCGCTCGAGGCGCTCCGCGCGGCGGTGCGCGGCGGCCTCTGGCCACTCGCCGCGCACGTCGTCGGGACCCACCTGGTCCCGCTCGTCCTGCGCGACTCAGCTCGCGAGGTCGAGCGCATCCTCGCCGACGTCCCGTACCCGGTGGTCCTCGAGCACCCCGAGCTCGCCACCGGTCTGGCCGGCGCCCGGATCGCCGAGGGCCGCACCACCGGCGTCCGGGCGCTCGTGGACGCCGCCCGCGCCCGGGCGGGAACGCTCTCCGAATCGCGCCGGCAGCGCCTCGGTGTCCAGCACGGCCTGATCGAGGGCGCCTCCGCGCGGGCCGCGGGCGACCTCGAGGCCGCCGTGCGGGCCTACCGCGGCGTCCCGCTCGATGTCGCCCGGCTGGGGCGGTGGCGGATGGCGGAGGCCCGGCTGATCCCGGTGATCGTGCTCGGCAACCTCGGTGCCGCCGAGTACTGGACCGGAGACCTCCACGCCGCCGCCGGCCACCTCGCCGAGGGCTGCGAGCTCGCGGGCGCCCCGGCGCTCCCCCACCTCAACGCCGACGCACACCTCGCCCTGCTCGCCTGGGAGCGGGGCGAGCTGGCCGCCGCGGAGAACCGCGCTCTCGCCGCAGCGGGTGTCGCGGCGGCCCGCGGCTGGTCCCGCACGCCGCAGGCCGCACCGGCCTACCTGACCCTGGCTCGCATCGCCCTCGACCGCGACGACCTCGACGGAGCGGACCCCTGGCTCGCCCGTCTCGCCGACGTCGAGGAGATCGCACCGGAGCCCCACGTTCGACTCGCGCAGGCCCTCGTCCTCGCGGCACGTCGCGACGCGACCGGGGACCGCGAGGGCGCCCTGAAGGGTCTGCGGGCGACCGCGGCGGAGCTCCGACCCTGGACGCCGCCCCGCCGGCTGGAGGAGGAGTGGGTTCTCGCCGAGGCGGGGCTCCTGGCGCGCGGCGGGAACCGGTCCGCGGCGGAGACCCTCCTCGACCGTCTCGGACCGCCGCAGAGCGGGACGGGGCTGGTGGCCGCGACGCACCTGCGGTCGTGCCTCGACGAGCTGTGGGCCGACGGTCCGGTGCACGCGACACTCGCCGACGCGGTCACGAGTGACCATCCCCGGCTGCGCGCCACCGCCGGCATCGTGGGCGCCCTCGCGGCGGCTGCGAGCGGGGACGAGGAACGTGCCCTGGCGTGCCTGGAGGACGCCCTGCTCACCGCGGCCCCGTTCGGTCTGCTGCGGCCGTTCCTCTCGGAGCCCGCGCTCGCCGGGCTCGTCGCGCGCCGGGTGGACCGGGGCACGGCAGTGCCCACGTTCGCCGTCGACGTCCTCGAACGCCTGCGGGGCATGCCCGCCGACGAGCGCGCCCGACAGCGTGGCCGGCTCGATCCCCTCACCGAGCGGGAACGCACGGTCCTGCGCTACTTGGCCAGCACGTTGTCGAACGCCGAGATCGCCGCGGAGCTCTACGTCTCCGTCAACACCGTCAAGACCCACCAGCGGGCGGTCTACCGCAAGCTCGGGGTCTCCGGACGCCGGCAGGCGGTCCGCCGTGCGCGGGCGCTGGATCTGCTCTGAGGAGCGGCGAGCGCCGCGGCCCGCTGTCTCAGCGGCCGAGGATCCGCCGTTTCTGGTCCTCGAACTCCTGCTCGGTCAGCACGCCCGCGGTCTTGAGCTCGCCGAGCTGGCGGAGCTGGTCGAGGACGTCGTCCCCACCTCCGCCACCGGCGGGCGGCGGGGCGTACTCCGGTGGCGGGGCGTACTGCGGAGGCGGGGCCGGTGCGTACTGCTGCGGAGGCGGCGGGGCCTCCTCGGCGGCCCACCGTCCCGCCTGCCGGCGGGAGACGCGGTTGGAGACTGCCGTGGCCGTCCCGGCCACGAGCGCGGTGCGGGTGAGTCCTCGCAGGAGACCCATGGTGGGCACCTCTATCAGCTGGTGGTCGAGCCCGACATCGACGTGTCGGGGAGATCGGACAGGGTGGCCAGGACGGCGTCGACCGGGATGCGGCCACCGGCGATGAGCTGAGCCCCGCTCCGCCGGATCGCGCCCGCGAGCGGGGCCGCCCACACGTTCTCGTAGACGAGCACCGCGGCCGTCGCTCCCGGAGCGACGACGATCCCGGCCTCCGCGAGGTCGTCCGGGCCGAGCAGTCCCGAGGACGCGCCGTGGAACTCGAGGAGGTCCGGCACGCCGTCGCCGTCGAGGTCGACGATCTCGATGCCGGTGAGCGACCCGTCCGGTTCGCGGCGGACGAAGACGAGGTCGAGGATGCGGATGAGGCCGCGGTCGACGAGGTCCAGCAGCAGCGGAAGCCCCTCCCCGGTCCTCGTCCCCTCCGGGAACTCGACGACGAGGTAGTCGATCGGGCCCGTGTCCGGTGCCGGTTCAGTCATGCTCCTGCCCTCCGCTCCTCACGCGCCCGTCGTGTCCGGACGTCGTGGCCGTGCAGCGATGGTCGCGGGCCGGTGGATCGGTGGCCTCCCTCGCGAAGGGTGAACCGGCGTCCGCCGTCGGAGGTCCGGCACGGCGGTCACCCCGCGCGGAGGAGGGCCCCGGGCCGGCCGCGGAGCACGCTCGACGAACGGTCCACGACGGCGCACCCGTGCGGAGAGGAGCGTCGATGACGGTGCTGGTGCCCGTCCTCCACGGGACCCCGGCGGCCACCGGGGCGGCGCTCTGGAGCGGGTGGCGGTGGACCGGGAGCTTCACCGCCCTCGACCTGCTCGCGGCGGGCACGGGAGCGTTCAGCGGCGCCGTGCTCGTCCGTCACCCCGGTCACTTCCGTGGCTTCACCGTCGTCGGGGTCCTGCTGCTGGCCGCGGTCGCGGGCGTCGGCGGCGGGGTCGTCCGCGACGTCCTGGTCGACCAGCTGCCGAGCGCGCTCACCAACCCGGCCTACCTCACCGTCGCGCTCGCGGGCGGCGTCGCCGGCCACCTCGTGGGGGGCCGGCGGGGCACGAGGGCACGCGCCACGCTCTTCCGGTTCGCGGCGTCGTTCTCGCTGCCCTTCTATGCGATCGTCGGGGCGCAGAAGGGCGTCGAGGTCGGTCTGCCGGGCTTCGGGGTCCTGGCGCTCGCGACCGTGGCGCCGACGGCGGGGCGCTGGATCGTCGACGTGTCCGCCGGCGTCCCGCCGGCCCACTTCGTGCGCGGCGGGTGGTTCGTGCCCACGGCGCTGCTCACGGGACTGGTGTGGATGCTGTGCGATCTCGCGGCACTCGACCCGTGGCTGTGCGCCGCCGTCGCGTTCGTCGTCGGGTACGGCGCGCGGGCGGTGGCCACCTCCCGGTCGTGGTCGGAGCCGATCGCCAGCGCGCTCCCCGACGAGGAGGGGGACGACCCGGCCCCGGGCCGGGGCGGGCCGGCCCCGCACCGGACCACCGAGTGACGATGCGACGTCGGGACCCGGTGCGTCGGTGAGCGCGGGCTGTCCCGGGTCAGGTCGGGACGACGTGGACCGGGCTGCCGTCGGTGCGGGGGCTCGTGTCGACGGGGTCGTCCGGCTCGACCGGAGGATCGGGGACGCGCGCCGGATCCTCGGGCTCGCCGCCCCCGGGCGATGGCTTCTCGGGACCAGCCGAACCGATGAGGTGGTCCACCCACTTCGCGCTCGGGTCGCAGTCGACCAGCACCGCCTTGACCAGCAGCGTCGCCGGGATCGCGAGCAGCGCGCCCAGGGGTCCCAGGACCCAGGCCCAGAACAGCAGGGCCACGAAGGTGATCGTGGTCGAGAGCCCGACGGCGTCACCGGTGAACATCGGCTGGATCAGCGACTGGACCACCGCGTTGAGGACGATGTAGACCACGAGCACCGTGACCATCATCTGCCAGCCGCCGACGAGCAGGCCGAGCAGCGCGGGCGGGATCACGCCGATGATGAACCCGATGTTCGGGATGAAGTTGGTGATGAACGACAGCAGCCCCCAGAGGACCACCAGGGGGACCCCGATGATGGCCAGCCCGATGCTGTCGAGCACCGCGACGATCAGCCCGAACACCGCGGTCACGACCAGGTAGCGCCGTGTGCCCGACGCGAAGCCCTGGAGGGCGCCGACCATGTGGGGGCGATCCGTGCCGATGCTCGCGAGGCGCCGCCCCGCCCCGTTCGCCTCGGCGATCAGGAAGAGCAGCAGCGCGAGGATGAACACGATGCTCGTGAGCGCCCCGCTCAGGTCGGCCAGCACGGACCCGATCGCGCCCACGATCTTGCCGACGTCAGCCGAGCCGGCCGTGGCCCGCGCCTGGGAGGGGTCGAAGCCCACCTTCTGGAGCGTCGCCGACAGCGAGGCGGTCAGCTGCTGGATCCGCCCCGAGTACTGCGGCACCAGGCCGATGAGCTGGCCCACGGAGGCCAGCAGCACGGCGACCAGGCCCAGGATCACCGCGAAGATGACCACGACGAGCGCGAGCACCGTGCTCCAGGTCGGGAACCCTCGGCGGCGCAGCCAGGACTGCAGCGGGCTGACCGCGATGACGACCACGAGCGCGAGCAGGATGGGCGAGATCAGCCAGGCGGCCTGCTGGAGCCCGGCGACGACGATGACCACCGCGGCGGCGCCGAGCAGGAGCATG
>NZ_JBVPVA010000473.1:0-3819 GCF_055612215.1 Actinomycetospora sp.
TCGAGAGCCGCTGGTGGCCCAGCCACGCGTGCTCCAGCTCGATCCGCCCGGAATCGTCCGGGCCACGGTGATGGATCCGGGCGAGCATCCGCTCGCACTTGTCGGGGTCGATGTCACCGTACGCAGCGACGATTCCGCACACGAGCGATCACGCATCCTTCGTCCGGGGCCCTCATCAGACAACCACGCGGTACCGCTCGGCGCACCGGAACGGGGCGCTCGTCACGCGTCGTTAACGGTGCAGGGTGGAACTCCCCGCGCGACGGGTATCTCTGTGGGTTCCCCGGTCACCGACCGGGTTCAGCGCCAGGCGAACACCGGCTGCTCGAGTCCGTCGACCCGCGTCCGACGGTCACGCAGCGCGACCTCGCGGAACTGCAGCAGCACCGCCGCCGTGGGCGCGTGCACCCGGTGTCCCACGATCGGCAGCTGCACCACGGGCCGGTCGGACTCCGGGATCTCGAGGTAGTGCGGCTCGACGTCGAGCTCGTCGAGCGTCACGTGGAAGACGTGCGCCACCTCGTCGGGCGAGGGCGCCAGCTCGTCCAGCGGCGCGGCCACGGTCATGACGACGGGGGTGATGACGAAGCCGGAGCGGGTCGGGTAGTCGTCGAGGCGGCCCACCACCCGGTCCGCGCCGAGGGCGAGCCCGAGCTCCTCGTCGAGCTCGCGGCGGGCAGCCGTCACGGTGTCCTCGCCGGGGTCCACCGACCCGCCCGGCAGCGCGAACTGCCCGGGGTGGTCGCGCAGCCGCGACGTGCGGCGGGTGAGCAGGACGCCCGGTCCGCGGCCGGGGTCGTCGAGCACGACGACGGCGACGGCGGCCCGCCGGGGTGCGCGCAGGTCGCCGTCGCGGGCGCGGACGGGGTCGAGCGTCCCCGGGTCGACCTCCCGACGGTGCCCGCGCTCGAACGCCGCGACACGGGCGGCCATCGTCGCGAGATCCGGGTGGCCGCTCACCCCCAGAAGATGCCGGTCGGGTCCGCGTCGACGATGTCGAGCAGCGGGGCGGGCGAGACGGCCTTGGACTCGTCGGGGTAGCGGTGCCACCGGCCGCCGGAGTCCGGCCAGAGGAGCACCCACCGGCCGTCGGCCGCGTCGTAGCGCAGCTGCGCGATCGGCGCGGTGGACCACTCGGTGGCGAGCTCGGGGAACACCGGGGCGCGGCGGCAGGACAGCGTGATGCGCCCCGCGCGCTCCGAGTAGGAGATCTGCACGCTGTCGCGCTGGGACTCGGGCACCCGTTGCGCGCACCAGCGCCGGACGATCGCCCGGTGTTCGTCGCTCACGTGCATGCCGGTCACTGTGACATGACGGCCTCCGGCACGGGAGACCTCCTCGGCCTGCGTCACCCCACGGCGTCCGACCCGCCCGGGACCGCCGGGGACGGGGGTGCCAGCATCGGGCCCGCGCCCGCGGGGGCGCCGCGAGGAGGGCGACGGGCATGGGGACGACGACCGCGACGACGGGCGGCCGCGGGCGCGCGGGCGCGGCCGCGGCGGGCCTCGTCCTGGCCGGTGCCCTGCTGCTCGCGGGGTGCGGGGGAAGCGCCCCCGCCCCCGCCCCGGCCGCCGCTCCGGTGCCCGCCGCGCCGACGACGACCGTGGACGCCTCGGCGAAGTCCTACTGCGACACCGTCGCCCGGGTGCAGGCCGAGCAGTCCTCGCCGCAGTCCGGGCAGGGCGGGGTCCAGGTGGCGAGCGCGACGGCGCGGCGGCAGGTCGCCGACCTCGTGGCCACCGCCCCGCCGGAGCTCGCCGACGACTGGCGGACCGTCCAGCGCTCCACCGAGCAGGCCCTCGCCTCCCTGGCGCGAACCGGCGGCGACCCGAGGAAGATCGACCGCGACCAGCTGGCGGAGCTCGAGCAGCAGTCCCGGCCCGCGGTCGCGCACATCAAAACCGTGACCGAGCAGCGCTGCCACGTCGCGTTCCGGACACCCGGCTGATCCCGCACTACGGTCGGGCCATGAGCGAAGTGAGCCGCTTCGGCGTCGTCGAACCCGCGGACCTCCCCGACGACCTGCGCGAGCGGGTCGGCGCGATCGCCGAGAAGTCCGGCTTCGTCCCGAACATCTTCCGCGCCCTGGGCCGGCGTCCCCGCGAGCTGCGGGCCTTCCTGGACTACCACGACGCGCTGATGGACTCGAACGACGGCCTGTCCAAGGCGGAGCGCGAGCTCGTCGTCGTCGCGACCTCCGGGGCGAACCACTGCACGTACTGCATCGTCGCCCACGGGGCGATCCTGCGGGTCCGCAGCAAGGACCCCGAGCTCGCCGACCACGTGGGCACCAACCCCTTCGGCGCCGAGCTCACCGGCCGGCAGCGCGCGATCGTCGACCTCGCGCTCGCCCTCGCGCTCGACTCCGCGTCGTTCGGTGACGACGACCTCGACGCCGCCCGGGAGGCCGGCCTGTCCGAGGACGAGATCTGGGACGTCGGGGCCATCACGGCACTGTTCGCGATGTCCAACCGCCTCGCGCACCTCACCGCGCTGCGGCCCAATGCGGAGTTCTTCACGATGGGCCGCCAGCTCTCCGGGTAACCGGGGGACATGACTTCAGTAGCGGTACTGGGCACCGGGATCATGGGCGCGGGGATGGCCCGCAGCCTGCTGCGCGAGGGCCACGACGTGACCGTGTGGAACCGCAGCCCGGAGAAGGCGAAGCCGCTGGCCGACGACGGCGCGACGGTGGCGGACTCGGCGGCCTCGGCGGTCGCCGGCGCCGAGGTCGTCGTCACCATGCTCTTCGACATCGAGCCGGTCCTCGCGGTGATGGCCGACGTGGCGGAGTCCTGGCCCACGGGCGCGGTGTGGGTGCAGTCGAGCACCGTCGGCGTCGAGGGCACCCGCCGCGTCGAGGCGTTCGCTCGCGAGCGGGGCATCGACGTGCTCGACGCGCCGGTGCTGGGCACGAAGGCCCCGGCCGAGAACGGGAAGCTCGTGTGGCTCGTCTCCGGGCCGTCGTCGCTGCGGGACAAGGTCGCGGGCCCGTTCGACGCGATGGGTGCGCGGACCCAGTGGGTGAGCGAGACCCTCGGGGACGGCAGCAAGCTCAAGCTCGCGGTGAACGCCTGGATCGGGGCGATGGTGAACGGGATCGCGCAGTCGGTGGCCCTGGCCCGCGGCCTGGGCCTGGACGGGCAGCAGTTCCTCGAGGCGGTCGAGGGCCAGGCCGTCGACTCGCCCTACCTCCAGCTCAAGGGCAAGGCGATGCTCTCGGGGGACTACACGCCCTCGTTCGAGCTCGACGGGGTCATCAAGGACACCAGCCTCATCCGCGACGCCATGACCGAGGCGGGCACGGCGACCACGCTGGCCGACGCGGTCGCTGACCGGCTCGCGGTGGCCAGCGCCGCCGGGCACGGCGAGGAGGACATGGCCGCCGTCGTGTACGCCTACGGGACCTGAGTCCGCCACGCACGAGGGGAACCCTCGGCCGACGAGAGCGGCCGGGGGTTCCCTTCGCGCCGGCGTCAGGAGCTCTTCGTCGCCTTCGCGAGCCCGAGGGCGTAGTCGGGCATGAAGTCGCCGGCGCTGGGCGAGCCGCGGCAGTCGCCGTCGGAGTCGCCCGGCTCCTTGATCCAGAGGAACGCGGCGACACGCGGGTCACCGGTGCTGCGGGTCGGCGGCGTGCCGAGGGCCCGGCCCGGCGGGTTGCACCAGGTGGGCTGCTCGGGGCCGCTGTAGGAGCCGTTGCCGTTGCGGCTGGTGTCGATGACGAACTTCTTGCCGCCGAGCTGGTCGGAGACCTTCTTGCCGTAGCTCTCGACGGCGTCGTTGGTCTGGAAGTTCGAGACGTTGAGCGCGAAGCCCGCC
>NZ_JBVPVA010000493.1:0-3184 GCF_055612215.1 Actinomycetospora sp.
CCCCGAGCACAGCGGCGATTGCCGCGCCCGCGTACGAGAAGAACGGTGTCGGCGATGCCGCCCTGACCGGGCTGCGCGGCGGGTACGGCGGACTGCTCATGGTCGGCTTGTTGAGCACCGCCGCCGGCATGGCCCTGCTAAACCCCTGGTCGATCTGCGCTGGCGCCGCTCTGGGCACCAAGACCGTCGCCGACGAGCGGCGACGCGGCCGTGGCCGCCGCCAAGCCGAGGCCAAAGCCGCCGTCCGCCGCCACGTCGATGACCTGCTCTTCCAACTCGGCAAGGACAACCGCGACCGACTACGCGACGTGCACCGCGCCCTGCGCGACCACTACGCCCAGGAAGCCGAACAGCTCAGTACTGCACTGGCCGGCGCGCTAGAAGCCGCCGCGGCCGCCAACGACCACCGCGACCGGCGCGTGGCCGACCAACGCGCCGAACTCGCCCGCCTCGACGCCCTCGCCGAACAAGCCACCGCGATCCGCGCCCTCTGCGGATGACGGAACCTCCAAAGGGAGCCCGGCGGGCGAGACGACGGCGACCGAGGTAGGCCGCTAAACCCGGATGATCCCGGCTCATCCTTCACCCGTGGTTCGTCGGGAACATCTGACGCAGGGCCGATAGACCCCGTTATGACAGCAGCGCACGGCCCGGACCGGCCGGGCCCCTGGACCCGACCGGCACCCGGCGGGCCGGTGGCGCTGAGCTCGGCCTACCTCGGACCTACGGAGTCGCCGCTGCCGGCTCATGCTGACGGTGTGCTGCCTCGCCGGTCCTGGCCGGGGGCAGCGTGCCCGGTCGACGGTGCCGAAATCAGAGCTCTCGGCACGCGTGCATCATGACCCCACCGGGGGAGTAAGATTGTCACGTTCCGTAGTCTTGATGGGGGCTCGATGACGGCGGTAGCAGGGCTGGACCGGGATCGGTGGTGGGCGCCCTCAAGGTCGGCGCCGCCCGGCGCGAGCGAGTCCCCGGCGCATGAGCTGCCCGCGGTGTAAAGGGCTGGAACAGTGTCCCGATCGCGCCCGGGTACGTCGAGTGCCGCGGCGTCGTCGAGGTCGATCGGCCGGCGCCGGAGCCGGGTGGGCGCTACCTGTACGAGGAACCGTGCCGCACCCGATACGCAACGGCGAACGCCCTCGGCCCGATCCAGCACTTCTGTTCCTGCGGTATGGCAGCGATCAGCCGCTGCACCCGCTGCGCGTCCTACGCCTGCTACGACTGCTCCGGCACCTTCAACACTCTGGTCGGCGCGGTGACCTTGTGTGGTCCGTGCTCGCAGGAGGAAGAGGGCGGCGCAAAGCGAAGGGTCTCGAGGTCACGATCACCGAGCTGCGACGCATCGCCCTGCCCGCCGGCGGTCTCGCTGAGCTACTCGACCTGTTCCACCAGCGGGGCGGCATCGAAGAGGGCGTGACCCCCCAGTTCGGCGAGCTGACGAACCGCGAGGTCGCCCAGTTCCTGCAGCACGTCTTCGGTCCCCGCCCCCCTGGCTGATCCCCGAGCCGGAACCACCGGCGTACGTGCAAGGGGACGGCCGCGACCTGTTCCTTGAGTCGGACGGCACGCTGCGGCGCATCGACGACGGCGGGGTCATGGGTGGGCGTCGGCCCCGGCGGCGAGGGCTACGCCACGATCCGGCCGTCAATGACGTCTTCGCCCCACCAAAGGCGCTGTTCAGACCCCAGCACTTCGCACGACAGCGATTTCCCGGCCAACATCCACACCCCTTATCTTCACTACTGGCCGATCGAGCCTCTGGTCGCGCAAGCCCGGAAGGGGCCGATGTACGCCGAATTCGAGTGGCGTCAGCAGCGGAAGCTGCAAGATTTCGGCGCGCAGGAGGTTGGATCGCCGCCGTCAGCTTCCTGGCGATGGCGGTCGCGGTAGTGCTGGGCGTGCTGTGGGCCTCGCACGGGACTACCGGTGCTGCGCTTGCTCGCCCTTCGTCGTCGCGGTGGCCGCCCTGTGGCCCGCCAGCGCCGTCTTCCGTTCTGAGCCTGAGCGCTTGTCATACGACGAGGTCTTGCCCTGGAGCCCTAGCGGCTGAGACCGCCGCCTTCGGCCCCCCTCTGCCCACCTTCGGTACGGCGAGGGCCGTGCTCTGATCGCCAAGGCTGGATGAGACCACCGGGCACAGGACGGGTGCGCAGTCGGCGCCGACAATCCGTGTTTGCGACTTATGTCATCAGCCGGTCACCTTGGGGGAACGCGAGCGGGTTCCTCGGCCGGGCGAGTGGCTCACTCCGGGGGGTGTGGCCCTGGTCGCGCTCGCTCTTGCTCGTCGACCGCCGCGCCCCGGCGGGCGGGGTCTGGCTCAGGGGTTACAGGCGTCGTAGCCGGCGGTGGGCTCGAGGTGTTGGCCGTGTTGCGGGAAGTACCAGGACACGTGCCGGTAGGCCGCTCGTCCGGCGCACTGGCCGAGATCGGTGGCGACGACGGTGGCGGTGGCTTGGCTGCCCTGATAGTTGATCTGGCCGGGGGCGACGTAGAGGGCGGTCCCGGTGCCGATGGCGTGGGCGGCGCCCCAGCTGCTCCAGGTGATGTTGGTGATGAGGCTGGTGCCGTCGCCGTCGTTGTTGATCTCGCTGGGTCTCACCTGGCCGTACCCTTTGACGTCGCTGCGGGTGGCCGCGCCGAGCACTGGTGCACCGGCGTCGCCGCGGGCGGCGTGGCCGCCGGTCGGGGTCGTGATGCATCCGAGCCGGGCCGCCGCAGCATGCGGGACGACCACGCTGCCGGAGCCGTCGGTGGTGTCGTCGGTGCACACCGGCCCGGAGCCGGCGGCCAGGAAGCGCAGCGGTGGCCCGATCCGGAAGATGGTGTGCACCGCCTCGGTGTCCTGGACCGAATGCAGCGTGACCACGGCGAACCCGGCCGCGCAGCTCACCGAGCCGACCGGTTGGGCGCCGCTCCGGCCGGGGGTGGTGCCGGCGCTGCGGTAAGTCTCGGCCAGGGTCTGCCCGGTGGGGCAGGGGGCCGGCGCGGGCCCGACCGGCCCGGCCGCGTTGCCGGTCGCTGAGGCGACCGGAAACGCCGCCGGAGCGGTGGAGGCTTCGGGGGTGGGCGTGCCGGGTCGTGCGGTCCAGGCCAACCAGCCGCTCGCGGCGAGGATCAGCAGCGCCGCCACCAAGAGGGCGGCGAGGATGAGCGGACGTCGGGGCCGGCTCGGCGTGCGCTCCGG
>NZ_JBVPVA010000510.1:0-5754 GCF_055612215.1 Actinomycetospora sp.
ATTTCCTTCTCGTGCGCCTGCTCGCGAAGCACGGCATGAAGCCGAGCCAAGTGCGCATCGTCGAGCTTGCCTATCCCAATATGCTGCCGGCGCTGACATCGGGCGCTGTCGACGCGGCCATCGATCTGGAGCCCTTCCTCACACAAGCAATCCAAGCTGGCGCGGCCAAAATGGTGTCGGACCTGTCGGAGTTTATGCCGGCCGGCGGGAGCATCGGGCCCTGGGGCCGCGCGAAGCCGACCGGCGGGGACATGGGGGCCGGCGAGTACGCCGAGCCGCCGTCGAAGAACCGGCGCGCGCTCTCCGATCCCCAGACCAGACCCATCAACGTCGCCGGGATCGCGAGCAGCAGCAGGGCACCGAGCAGCGGGGCGCCCTCGTCGTCGGCGAGACCGCCGAGGAGGGCGACGACGCCCCACAGCAGGTCGAGCCCGCAGAGGACCGTCAGCACGATCCGGGCCGGACGGCTCGCCCGCCCGAGCGCGGCGGCGATCCAGCACCACAGGCCGACGAAGGCCAGGGAGATCACGGCGACGACGATGAGGCCACCGGCGAAGAACCCGATCAGCCCGCCGAAAGCAGCGCCGAACCCGGAGGCGTCCGTCCCGGCGGCACCCGCGGCCACCGACGCGCCGCCCACGAGCCCGACGATGCCGAGCACCAGCAGCCCGACGCCGCCGAGCGCGGCCAGCACCGCGAACACCCAGATGATCGCCTGGGCCGCGGTCACGGTCCCCGGTCGTGCGTTCGCGGTCTGCGTCATGGCGTCCCCCACGGCTCTCACGGCCACCACACGCAGCCGGTGACTCTGCATCGGCGCGCAGTGCTCCGGCGTTAGCGCCTTCGGAGGAGGTCGCGTGCCCACCCGTCTCACGGAACGGACAGGTTCGTTGGGCACAGTGATGAGGATGCGCGCGACGGACGTCAGAGCGGCACTGCGATCGGCCCGGTGGGTGCTGGTGGTGCTGGTGGTGGTGGGTGCCCTGGGCGGGCTGCTCCTCGACCTCCAGCTCGACCGAACGCCGGTGAGCTCCTCCGCGGAGCTGGCGGTGTCGGACGGGAGCGGGGCGCCGGCGTCCTCGGACTCGGCCGCCACGATGACCTCCTACATCACCAACATGATGCCGACCTACGCCGCACTCGCCACCAGCGACGACGTCCTCGGGTCGGCGGCGACGAGCTCGGGCACCACCGTCGCGACGCTGCGCTCGGAGGTGACCGTGACAGCGGTGTCGGACTCGACCCTGCTGACCGTCGACGTCCGCGCCGGCAACCCCGCGGCGGCGACGGCCGAGGCCAATGCGGTCACGCAGTCGCTGACCACGGCGATCACGCGGCTGGAGACGACCGCCGGCGGTCCGCCGCGGGTGGCCGTGACCACCCGCTCGGGGCCGTCCGTCCCGGCCGAGCGGTTCGTGCCGCCGCTGGGTGCCCTCACCGCCGCCGGCGCGCTCGCCGGGGCGCTGCTCGTGCTGCTCGGCGCGCTGGCGTGGGCGACCACGGTGCCGCAGCGCGCGTGGCGTCGCTTCTCGGCGTGGCTGTTCCACCGGCCGTCGGATGCCGAGCTCGCTCCGGCGGCCGTGAGCGACCTCCGCGAGCGCCACGGCGACCCCGAGGCGCTCACGACGTTGGCCGTCCGCTGGCTCAAGGCGCGCCGCCGGAGCTGAGACCCCCGAGCGCGTCGCGCTCGCACCACCCGGATCGTCAAACTTGGCGATGCCTCCTCCCTCCGCCGGGCGGACAGTGATCCGCGGTGGCGGTACCAGGACCCCCGACCCCTCCGGGTCCGAGCGAGTCGTTCCCCGGAAGTCGACGGCTGGTCCACCGTGCCGCCGAATCCGCACGCTCTCCGGAGGAGGACCGATTCGTCATGGGCGTCACCGCACGTGGGACCCGCGCGGCCCCGGTAGAGCTCGACGAGTCGGTGCCGGTGCTGTTGCTGAAGCTCGGCCACTACCCGCTGCACCACGGCGGCGTGGGCGTCATCCGCAGCTTCGGACGGGCCGGGGTCGAGGTGAACGCGGTCGTCGAGGACCGGTTCACCCCGGCCGCGTGGTCGCGCCACCTCACCCGCGCGTTCGTCTGGCCGACGACCGGCGCCGAGGAGCCGTCGTCGCTGGTGGAGCCGCTGCGGGAGATCGGCCGCGCCCTCGGTCGACCGAGTGTCGTCATCCCGACCGACGAGGAGGCGGCCGTCCTCGTGGCCGAGCAGGCGGACGCGCTCGCGGACGTCTTCCTGATCCCCCGTTCCCGGAGCCGGGGTCTCGCGCGCACGCTGGCGAGCAAGCGCGGCCTGTACGAACTCTGCCTCGAGCACGACGTGCCCACGCCGCAGACGTGGTTCCCGGAGTCGCTCGAGGACATCGAGAAGTACGCGGACACCGGCGAGTTCCCGGTCGTCGTCAAGAATCGTGACGCGTTCGGCCGGCGAGTGGCCCCGGCGGTGCGCTCCACCACCGTCGTCCACACGCCCGACGCCCTGCGCACGCGAGCCGCCCAGTGGCAGGACCCGCCCAACGTCGTCCTGCAGGAACACATCCCGCGGGAGCGCGCCGAGGACTGGTTCGTCCACTCCTGTGTGGCCCGGGACGGGTCCGGGGTGCTGTTCACCGGCCTGAAGGTGCGCTCCTGGCCGCCGCACGCGGGCATGACGAGCTGCGCCTACGCGGTGTGGAACCCCGAGCTCGCCGACGCGGCCCGGAGGCTCTACGCGAGTCTCGGGTACGCCGGCCTCGCCGACCTCGATTTCCGCCTGGATCGGCGCGACGGCCAGTACAAGCTCGTCGACTTCAACCCGCGGGTCGGCGCCCAGTTCCGGCTCTTCGAGGACGCCGCGGGAACGGACGTCGTCCGGGCCCAGCACCTCGCGCTCACCGGTCGGTCGATCCCCGTCGCCCCGTTCCCCGAGGGGCGCCGCCTCGTGGTCGAGAACGTCGACCTCGCTGCCCGGCTCGCCTACCGACGCCACGAGCGGACCGCGCCGCACGGACCGCCGCGCGCCTCACGCACCGAGCTCGGGTGGTTCGCGCCGGACGACCCGCTCCCGTTGATCCCGATGGTTCTCCGCCACGTCGCGCCGCTCGTCTCGTATCTCGACGACGTCCGTCGTGCCGGCCGCGACCGAACGAAAGGACAGTGATGGGTCCTGTGAACGACGAACTGCCGGTGGCCGTCATCGGCGCCGGACCGTACGGCCTGGCGACCGCGGCCCACCTCCGTGCCCGCGGCGTGCCGTTGCGCATCATCGGGCGCGTCCTGTCGAGCTGGCGGGACGCCATGCCCGTCGGGATGGTGCTGAAGTCCACGCCCTGGGCGACCACGATCTCAGCGCCCGACCCGGGTTACACCCTGCAGGACTTCTGCGACCTGCGCGGTCTCGAGCGCCTCGAGACCGAGGCGCAGGTGGTCCCGGTCGAGACCTTCGTGGACTACGGCCTCTGGTACGCCGAGAAGCTGGTGTCCGAGGTCGAGGACGACACCGTCACGGCGGTCGAGCGTCGCGACGACGGCACGTGGGCGGTGGCGTTGGCGTCCGGGGAGACGTTCGACGCGGCGGCGGTGGTCGTCGCCAGTGGTCTCAGCGGCTACGCGCACGTGCCCCCGGAGCTGACCGCCGTCGGCGGCGCGGACCCGGGGTCGGGCCGCGGAACGGTCTCGCACAGCGCCGACCACGACGATCTGGGGGTTTTCGCCGACCGCGACGTCGTGGTGGTGGGCGCCGGGCAGTCGGCGCTGGAGAGCGCGGCGTTGCTCCGGGAGGCGGGTGCGACGGTGCGGCTGCTCGTCCGGGGGCGTGGGATCGGGTTCGGCGCGGCGCCGACCCCGGGGTTCCACTGGCGACCCGAGGCTCCGGTCGGCCGCGCCTGGTCGCTCTACGCGCTCTGCCGGTGGCCGCACACCGTGCGGTTCCTCCCGGAGCAGGTGCGTCTCGAACTGGTCAGGCGGGTGCTGGGCCCCAAGGGGGCCTGGTGGCTGCGCGAGCGCGTGGAGGGCCAGGTGCCGGTGCTGGCGCAGCGGCAGATCGTCTCCACGCACACCGACGGGTCTCGGGTCTCGATCACCGTCCGCACCGCCGAGGGGCGCACGGAGGTCGTCGAGGCCGACCACGTCCTGGCCTGCACCGGTTACCGGGTGCACCCGGCGGCGCTCGACTTCCTGGCCCCGGACCTCGTCGACCGGCTGGCGCTGGCCGGCCCGTTCCCGAAGCTCGACGGGACGTTCGAGTCCTCGGTGCCGGGGTTGTACTTCACGGGCCTCGCCGCGGCGGGCACGTTCGGGCCGCTGCTGAGGTTCGTGTGCGGGACGTGGTTCGCCGCGCCGACCGTCGCCGAGGCCGTGGCGTCACGGACGGGCCACACGCGGGGACGACCGCTCGAGAGCGGCGCGGGGCTCGGGCCCCGTCGCGCCCGGACCCGCTGAGGTCCGTCAGGTCGCCCTTCTCGAGGCGAATCGCCGGTTCGCGATTCACGCGGGACGCCGGAATTCCTCCTGCCCGAGGAGGACTTCCGCCGCGCCCGGAAACACCGCTCGGTCGAATCATCAAATGTGGCGATGCCCGGCCGGCGGCGCCGCTGGATGCTCCAGCGGAACGAGGCCGGGGCGCCGTCGGGGAGCCCGGGCCGAACTCTCAGCCGTCAAACCACCCACCGCGCACCGACGCGCGGCCGATCGGGAGCGCGCCATGACCATTCAGCCACCAGGCGCCGCCGTGTCGAACGGCGTGGCGGTCCCGGCGTCCCGGCAGGAGATCCTCGACCTCTCCACGCTCGGGACCGATGCCCCCTCACCGGCCGCGCCCGAGGTGGTGCCGGCCGTGCCGTCACCCGCCCCACCAGGCACGACGCGGACCCCGCTCACGGTCTCGCTGGTCATCCCGACCCGCAACGAGGCCGCCAACATCGCCTGGGTGCTGGAGCAGGTGCCGAGCTGCGTCGACGAGATCCTGGTGGTCGACGGCCACTCGTCGGACGCGACCCTGGTGACCGCCCGCTCGGCGCGCCCGGACATCCGCGTGGTGATGCAGTCGGGGCTCGGCAAGGGGGACGCGCTCGCGGCCGGCTTCACCGCCTCGACGGGCGACATCGTCCTGATGATGGATGCGGACGGCAGCATGTCCCCGCTGGAGATCCCGCATTTCCTCTATTTCCTGACCCACGGTTACGATTTCGTCAAGGGATCCCGATTCGTCGCCGGAGGCGGATCGCTGGACATCACGACGCTTCGTCGGAACGGGAACCGCGCCCTCATGCGGCTGGTCTCGTCGATCTACGGAGCGTCCCTGACCGATCTCTGCTACGGCTACATCGGATTCCACCGGCGCTATCTGGAGTACGTCGACCTCAGCACGCCGGGCTTCGAGGTGGAGACCCGGATGGTGATCTCCGCGATCCAGGCCGGGCTGCGGATGGCGGAGGTCCCCAGCCTCGAGCTGCCTCGGCGGTCGGGCACGTCGAACCTGCGCACCTTCCGGGACGGGACGCGGGTGCTGCGCACCGTCCTGCGGACCCACGAGAGCGGTCTGAGCGGGCACGCCGTCCAGCAGGTCCGCCGGTTGGTGCATCACAAGGCACGCGGCGCCGTGACCGCGGTCGGTCTCGACCGGACCCTCGGGGCAGCGCCGTGAGCGCCGGGACGAGCGCGGCGCCCGTCGGGACCGATGAGGCCACCCGCCGGCCCGGCCCGCCGAGCATCTCGGCCGTCGTCTGCGCGTTCTCCGACGCCCGGTGGGCCGACACGGTGGCTGCCGTCGCGTCG
>NZ_JBVPVA010000542.1:0-1219 GCF_055612215.1 Actinomycetospora sp.
CTGGCCGGGATGGCCTCGGGCACGACGAGCCAGCTGCGCGACTTCGGCTTCACGCTCGGCCCGGCGATCATCGGGGCGATCGCGCTGAGCCGGGCCGCGTCGGTGATCGCCGCCGAGCGGGCGGCGGACCCGTCGATCGACGCGGCCGTCGCGGGGTTCGTCGCGAAGGCGCCCCCGGCCGCGGCCGGCGCGATCGAGTCCGGCCCGCTCGGACAGGTCAGCGTGCCGGGCAACCCGCTGCACGACATCGCGTTCGCCGCGCTGGGCGACGCCTACTCGATCGGCTACGTCGTCTGTGCGGTCGCGGCGCTGGTCGCGGCCCTCCTCGCGGGGTTCGCACTCGGGCGGACCGCCCAGCAGCGCTACATCACCGAGGACGAGGGGGCCGGCCTCACCGAGCCGGAGCGGCGCTGAGCCGGCGACGCAGCTCGGCCCGCACGAAGGTCGCGTCGGCGTCCAGGGCGACGTCCACCGGCCGGACGCCGTCGACGGCCTGCGACTCCGCCCCGCGCAGGTCGCCGATCGTCGCCCCGCGGCCCGGGCCGGTGGACGTGTCGACGTCGACCGGGATCGGCGACGTCGCCACCGTGCCCGGGGTGATCGCCTCGAGCAGCGCGACGGCGTCGTGCACGGCCATCGCGGCCTGCCCGAACCGCGCCGAGTACGCCGCGAGGTAGGTCTCCCGGGTGGAGGCCAGCGCCGCGCCGACCGGACCGGTGGCGGCGAGGTCGTCGAGCCAGTCGGCGCTCAGCGTGATCCGCATGGTGAGGTCGAGCGGGACCATCGTCGTCGGGACCCGCGAGCCGGCGAGCACCCGCCGCGCGGCCTCCGGGTCGCCCCAGACGTTGAACTCCGCGGCGGCGGACACGTTCCCGCCGAACGCGATCGAGCCGCCCATGAGCACGAACCGCCCGATGCGCTCCTCGAGGTCGGGGCGGGCCGAGAGCAGCGTGGCGACGTTGGTGAACGGCCCGATCGCGGCGACCGTCACCGGCTCCTCCGACGCCTCGATCACCGACGCCATCAGCGCCACCGCCCGCATCGGCGACTCGTCCACCGGCGGGCCGAAGTCGCCCGCGCGGCCGCCCAGCCCGTCGTCGCCGTGGACGCCGTCGGAGCGCCGCTCGAGCAGGTGCACCAGCGGCACCCCCGCGCCGCGGCCCACCGGCACGTCCGACCGGCCGAACGTGCCGAGCAGCCGGCGGGCGTTCTCGGTGGT
>NZ_JBVPVA010000564.1:0-9564 GCF_055612215.1 Actinomycetospora sp.
GCCGAACCACGGGTAGACCGGGCCGGTGTTGCCGCGGCCCATCATGAGGTCGACGCGCCCGCCCGCGAGGTGCTGGAGCATCGCGTAGTCCTCGGCGATCTTGACCGGGTCGTTGGTCGTGATCAGCGTCGTGGACGTCGAGAGCTGCAGCGTCGACGTCTGCCCCGCGACGTAGCCGAGCAGCGTCGTCGGCGACGAGGGCACGAACGGCGGGTTGTGGTGCTCGCCGGTCGCGAAGACGTCGAGCCCGACCTCCTCCGCCTTCCGCGCGATCGTCACCATCGCCTGGATGCGCTCGGCCTCGCTCGGCGTGCGACCCGTCGTCGGATCCGCCGTGACGTCGCCGACCGTGAAGACCCCGAACTGCATGGGAGCCGCCTCCTCAGGTGGTTGAAGTATCAACTACCTGCCCTCAACCCGAGGGCGTCCCGCATTGTTCCCGCACCACGCCGAGCGCCCCGACCACGCCGTCGACGACCCGCACCCCGTCCGGGACCGGCGGCCGGTCGACGAGCACCACCGGCACGCCGAGCTCGCGCGCGGCGACGAGCTTGGCCTCGGTCGCGCCGCCGGAGTCCTTGGCTACCACGACGTCGATCCGGTGCCGGCGCAGCAGCGCGCGCTCGTCGTCGAGGGCGAACGGGCCGCGGGCGAGCACCAGCTCCGAGCGCGCCGGCAGCACGTCGGGCGGCTCGATCGCGCGGACCAGGAACCACGCGTCCACGTCGAGGAACGCCCCGACGCCCTGCCGACCGATCGCGAGGAACACCCGCCGGGACCCGACGACGGCGGCCGCCGCGGCACCCGTCGTCGGGACCCGCCGCCAGTCGTCGCCGGGGCCCTCGACCCAGCCGGGACGGCGCAGGACTACGAGCGGCGTGCCGGTCCGCGCGCTCGCCGCGGCGGCGTGGGAGGTCATGCGGGCGGCGAAGGGGTGGGTGGCGTCGACGAGGAGGTCGACGTGCGCGCACGCGGCCGCGAGCCCGTCGACGCCGCCGAACCCCCCGGTCCGCACGGCGCCGGCCGGGAGGCGGGGGTCGCGGGTGCGCCCGGCGAGCGAGGTGGTGACGACGACGCCGGGCTCGGCCGCGAGCGCATCCGCGAGCTCGCGGGCCTCCGCGGTGCCGCCGAGGACGAGCACCCGGCGCGCGGTCACGGTCTCCACCCTGCGCGAGGGGACCCTTCGGTCGCTCTACCCGCCCGGGGGTTCCCCTCGTGCACGGTCAGGCCCGCTCACGCGCGGCCGAGTAGAGGTGGCTCTCGCGCCCGGCGCCGCCGAGCCCGACGACGGGGCCCACGACGATCACCGCCGTGCGCCGGATGCCGGCCTGGTCGACCTTCCCGGCGATGTCGGCGAGCGTCCCGCGCACGACGAGCTCGTCGTCCCGCGAGGCCCGGGCGACGACCGCGACCGGCTCGTCGGGCGGCCGGTGCTCGCGCAGGACCGCCACGACCTCGGCGCAGCGCTGGACCGCGAGGTGCAGCACGAGGGTCCCGCCGGCGGCGGCCCAGACGTCGAGTGATTCGCCCGGGGGCATGGGGGTCGCGTTGGCCGCGTCACGGGTGAGCACGACCGACTGCCCGACGCCGGGCACGGTCAGCTCGGTGCGCAGCGCCGCGGCGGCCGCGGAGAAGGCGGGGACGCCGGGAACGATCTCCCACGGGACCCCGGCCGCGTCGAGGCGGCGGGTCTGCTCGGCGACGGCGGAGAAGATCGCGGGGTCGCCGCTGCAGAGCCGGGCGACGTCGTGGCCGGCCTCGTGGGCGTCCACCAGCTCGGCGACGATCTCGTCGAGGGTCAGCCGTGCGGTGTCGACCCGGCGGGCGTGCGGCGGGCACTGGGCGAGCAGGTCCTCGGGCACCAGGGAGCCGGCGTAGAGGCACACCGGGCTCGTGGCGATCGCCCGGAGGCCGCGCACGGTGATCAGGTCGGCCGCGCCCGGGCCCGCGCCGACGAAGCGGACGGTCACGGGGTCCTCCGGATCCACTGCGTCACCGGGGCCATTGCGTGCCACCCCAGGTAGCGCCCGACGGGGGTCGCCCGCGACACCGCGACCCGCCGGATCGACCCGCCGTGCTCGGCGACCGCCGCGGCGAGGGCCGCCTCCCCCTCGAGCGTCACCGCGTTCGCCACCAGCCGCCCGCCGGGCCGCAGCGCCGACCGGCACGCGTCGAGCATCCCCGGCGCCGAGACCGCGCCCCCGACGAACACCGCGTCCGGGGCGTCCAGCCCCGCCAGGGACTGCGGCGCGCGCCCGACCACCACCTCCAGCCCCGGCACCCCGAGCGCCTCGGCGTTCGCGGTGATCCGCGCGGCCCGGTCGGGGCGGGACTCGATCGTGACCGCGCGCGCCGTCGGCTCGGCCCGGCACCACTCGATGCCGATCGAGCCCGCGCCCCCGCCGACGTCCCAGAGCAGCTGGCCGGGCAGCGGACGCAGCGCGGCGACGGACAGCGCCCGCAGCTCGGCCTTGGTGAGCTGGCCGTCGTGGTCGTAGGCGTCGTCGGGAAGACCGGGCGCCCGGCCGAGGAGGTCGTCGTCGGGCCGCTCCGGGCAGGTGACCGCGACGACAGCGAGCGGGTCACCCGCGGGCGCGTCCCAGTCCGCGGCCACGCCGTCGGTGCGCGACTCGTGCTCCGCGCCGAGCGACGCCAGCACGCTCAGCCCGGCCGACCCGTACCCCGCCCCGACGAGCAGGGCCGCGAGCCGGCCCGGGGTGTCGGGGCCGTCGGCGAGCACGAGCAGGTGACGGCCCGGCGCGAGGGCGGCCCGCACCGCGGCGAGCGGGCGCCCGACGACGGACACCGTGACGACGTCCTGCTCGGCCCACCCCATCCGCGCCGCCGCGAGGGCGAGGCACGACGGATGCGTGAGCACCGCGGCGTCGGGCCGGTGGCGCAGGACGGCCGCGCCGATCCCGAAGAACATCGGGTCGCCGCTGGCGAGCACGACGAGCTCCGCCCGGGCGAACCGGTCGAGCAGCCCCGGCAGGGCCGGCACCAGCGGGCTGGGCCAGGCCTCCCGCTCGGCCGTCACCGTCTCGGGCAGCAGGTCCAGGTGACGACGACCGCCGAGCACGACGTCGGCCTTCTCCAGCGCGGTGCGGGCCGGCGGCGCGAGCCCGGGCCATCCGTCGGCGCCGAGGCCGACGACGGTGACGCTCACCGGGCGGGACGAGGGTCACGAGCAGGCACGGCGACCCACCCTAGGCGCTCGTCCTGCCCGTGTCCCCGCCCGCGCGACGTGACGAGGTCGTCGCCTCAGCCCTTCGACGCGACCTCGTCGGCGTACTTCTTGGTCATGTGCTCGACGGCGCTGAGCTGCGTCGCCGCGAACTCGTCGCGGCGCAGGCCGGCGCGCTCCTTGGCCGCCTGGGTCGACTCGGCGTGCGAGCGCCCGCCCCACGTCGTGCCCTGGAAGTGCGGCACGACGTTCTGCGCGATGAGCTCCCAGGAGCGGCGGGTGGCCTCCGGGTTGGCCCACTCGTGCCCGAGCAGCAGCATCGCCCCGAAGCCGCCGGACTGGTCGGCGAGACGCTGGACCTGGGCCCGCGCGTCGTCGGGCGTGCCGATCGCGCCGATGCCGGCCTCGTTGATGAAGTCGATCATCTCCTTGACGTCGCCGCCCTCGACGGCCATCTGCGGGAACGCCGCCGTCTTCTGGAAGTAGCGGAACCACGACTCGATGCCGTACTCGACGTCGCGGTAGGCCTGCTCCTTGGTCTCGGCGATGTGCATGAGGCCGACGAGGCGCCACTTGTCCCGGTCGGGCTCGGGCTGCCCGTAGTGCTCGGCACGCTCGCGCACGACGTCCCAGTGGTGGGCCAGCGCGTCGAAGCCGTCCTGGGACAGCGTCGCGCCGATGTTGAGCAGGCCGACGCCGTGGCGGCCGGCCATCCGCGGCCCGGTCGGCGAGGCGACGGCCGCGACGGCGATGTCGAAGCACGGCTCGGTGTAGGGCCGCAGCTGCAGCTGGGCCTCGACGAGGGTGTGGGTCTTGGTCTGCTCGGTGACGACCTCGCCGGCGAGCAGCCGCATGATGATGTCGAGGTTGACGTCGAGGAGCTCGCGGGTGTCGGTGGGGTTCAGCCCGATCATCGAGGAGTCGGACGGCAGTGAGCCGGGCCCGACGCCGAGCATCGTCCGGCCCCGGGTCAGGTGGTCGAGCAGCACCATGCGGTCGGCCACCCAGAGCGGGTTGTGGTAGCTCGCCGAGGTCACCCCGGTGCCGAGCTTGATGCGTCTCGTGCGCTCCGCGGCCGCGGCGATGAAGATCTCCGGCGAGGCGATGATCTCGCTGCCCGCCGAGTGGTGCTCGCCGATCCACGCCTCGTCGAAGCCGAGGTCGTCCAGGTGCTCGACGAGCGAGAGGTCGCGCTGCAGGGCCAGGGTCGGGTTCTCACCGGCTCGGTGGAATGGGGCCAGGAACGTACCGAAGCGCAGCCTGCTCACGCGTCCTCCTCGACGTCGGAACCGTTTTCCGAACGTAAGCCGGGTCACCCGCCCGTGTCCATGGCGTGAGCGCCCGAATGCACTCCGTCAACCGGCCGCCTCGCAGCGCTGCGCGATGTGCGCGGCGGCCGCCGGGCCGTGGCTCACCGCGATGCGCCCGATCAGCATCTGCAGCTCGTCGCCGGGCCAGTCGGGCGGGCGCAGCTCGCGCGGCAGGCCGGGGTCGCGCAGGAGGTCCACGAAGACCGCGTTCGTCATGGTGACGAGGCGGCGCAGCGCGTCCGGGCCCGGCTCGGGCGGCGGGGCGTCGAGCACGGCACGCAGCACGGGGAGGTGCGCGCGCAGGTCGGCCGCGAGGTCGTCCAGCTCCCACGCGCGCCGGGCCATCGCGGCGGCGACCACCGGCCCGGGCCCGCGATCACCGGGGCCGTCCTCGACGGTGAGCCGCCCCAGCACCACCGTCGCGCCCGCCGGGGCCTCGGCGAGCACGTCGGACAGCGCCGCCGAACGGTCGACGGCGCTGATCAGGACCCCGGGCTGCCACGGCGCGTACCCGACCAGGACCGCCGCCCGGCGCAACCGGTCGCGGTAGGGGCGCTCGGTCTCCGGCACCTGGTGCAGCAGCGTGTGGAAGCCCTCCCAGGGAGGCGGCTCGCCGCGGTCGTCGCGCAGCCGCTCGACGGAGGCCCGGAAGGCGCCGACGAGGTGGTGGTCGACCCGCCGTCCCCGCCGGGTCGTCGCGAGCTGGCCCTGCTCGCGCATCCGGGCGAGGGCGCGGCGGGCCGCGGACGGCGCGAGCCCGAGGTCGCCGAGGAGCGCGACGAGGGCGGTGCCGGGCAGCACGGAGCGACCGGACGTGCCGAACAGGGCCGCGACGAGGGCCGCCGGTGAGCCCTGCCGCGATGCCACCCCGTGTTGTACGGTTCCGTTCACGATCGGGAGTCATCCTGTCACACAAGGAGCGACGTGTCGGCGAAGATCCTGCCCTGGGTCCTGATGGCCGTCCTGGACATCGCCGCGCCGATCGTCGTCTACGACGTGGCCTCCGGCGCGGGCCTGGGCGACGTGCCGGCGCTGCTGCTCAGCGCGATCGGGCCGCTGGTCAACGCCCTGATCTCGGTGGTGGTGCGGGGCCGCGTCGACGAGTTCAGCGCCTTCGTCCTGACGATCATCGTCGTGGGGGCGGCGACGTCGCTGCTGTTCTCCGACGCGCGCCTGCTCCTGCTCAAGGAGTCCGCGGTGACCGGGATCCTCGGGCTGCTCTTCCTCGCGAGCGTCCCGACGAGCCGTCCGGTGATCTTCCTGTTCGGGCGGCGGTTCGCGACGGGCGGCGACCCCGAGCGCGTGGCCTGGTGGAACGGGCTGTGGCAGTACCCGCTGTTCCGGCGCACGCAGCGGTTGATGACGACGATGTGGGGTCTCGGCCTGTTCGGTGAGGCCGTGCTCCGGGTCGTGCTGACGTTCCGGCTGTCGGTGGCCGCGATGGTCGTCGTCAACGCGGTCGTGCCGCCCGTCGTGCTCGGGGTGCTGATCATCGCGACGGTCGTCTGGGGCAGGCGGGCCGGGAAGGCCGGGGAAGCGCGGGCCGCCGCACTCCGCGGACCTCAGGACCGGAACGCGCTCCCACCGGCCACGGCGTAGAGCCGCCCCCGCTCGTCCACCAGTTCCGCGCGCCCCACGCGCAGACGCCGCCCGCCGTGCTCGACGACGACCCGGCACATCACCGGCTGGCCCGCGGTGCGGACGGGGCGGATGAAGCTCACCGAGAAGTCGTCGGGCACGACGTCGAGGGCCTGCGAGAGTCCCCGCGCGGCCAGGCCCGCGAGCGCCCCGCCCTGGACGACGCCGGCCGAGTTCACGGCCGTGCGGTCGGGGTGGGCGATCATCGTCGTGCCGTCGCGGGTGGGGTCCTCGCCGCGGTGGGGCATGAGCATGCGCCACGGCGTCGGCCGGCTCGCCCACGCCGGGGCCATGCGGCCGTAGCGGCCCGCGAGCTCGTCGGTGAGCACGGCGTTGCGCCCGACGCAGCGGGCGACCACCCGCCCCTCCCGGTCGGTGACGGTCGCCGAGCTGAGCCCGACGCCGTTGCGGGCGTCGTCGAGCCGACCGGTCGCGAGCAGCGGCTGGCCCGACAGCGGCCGGCCGAGCAGCTGGACGCCCAGGCGCACGGTGACGATGCGGTCGCCCGCCCGCAGGGTGCTCGAGTAGGAGACCCCGAGGACGAAGTCGGCGAGGATGAGCAGTGACTCCCAGAGGCCGTCCCCGGGCACGGTCGGCATCTGCGCCGCGCACCGGCCGCGGTCGATCTCGGTCAGTTCCGCGTGCACCGCGGCGTGGACCGGGGCCAGGGGCTCCCCGTCCGCGACGAGCCGGCGCAGCACCGCCAGCGGACTGGGGTCCTCACTCACGCCCGCGATCATGCCGGGTGCCGGCGCGGGGGCGGCGGTCGACCCGCCACCCCCGACGCCGGGCGGGCGCTCACCGGGCCCCGGTCGGCACCTTCACGGTCACGCCGGTGAGCTCCTCGCAGGCGGTGAAGAGGGCCGCCTGCACCTCGCGGTCGTGCGACGCCGCCGTCGACCCGACCGGGATCGGGTGCCCGTAGGACTCCCCCCAGCCGTCCGGGCCGATGAACAGCCCGCCCGGCACGTCCGGGACGGTCGCGGCGTAGAGCTCGGGCAGCGCCCCCATGTCGGGGCCCTGCGCGACGAACCGGTTGGCCACGCCCATGATCGCGTCCTGGATCGACTCGGTGCGCGACTGCAGGTTGGTGGCCGAGTAGCCGGGGTGCGCGGCCAGCGAGCGCAGCGTCGAACCGGCGGCGACGAACCGGCGCTGGAGCTCGTAGGCGATCATCAGGTCGGCGAGCTTGGACTGCCCGTAGGCGAGCCAGCGCTGGTAGCGGCGGCGCTCCCAGTTGAGGTCGTCGAGGCGGATCCGCCCGAGGCGGTGCGCGAGGCTCGAGAGGAACACGACGCGGTCGGTGATCCGGTCGAGCAGCAGGCCGGTGAGGGCGAAGTGGCCGAGCACGTTCGTCCCGAACTGCATCTCGAACCCCTCGGCGGTGCGCTGCTCGGGGATCGCCATGAGTCCGGCGTTGTTGATCAGCGCGTCGACCGGCCCGTCGAGGCGGGCGGCGAACGCGCGGACCGAGGCGAGGTCGGCGAGGTCGAGCTCCTCGACGGTCGCCGTGCCCGGGACGCCGTCCCGGGTGCTGTCGGGCTGAGTGATCGCGGCGGCGGCCTGCTCGCCCTTGTCGGTGTTGCGGCACGCGAGCACGACGTCCGCGCCGTGCGCGACGAGCGCGCGGGCGGCGGAGAGGCCGAGCCCGGAGTTCGCGCCGGTGACGACGATCGTGCGGCCGGTCTGGTCGGGGATGTCAGCGGAGGTCCACGGGGCCATGGTCAGCGGGTTACCCCGTGCGGACGATTTCGGTCGCCCCGAGGACCACAACGTTCACAACGCGGCGGCGATCACCCGGTACGCGGCGGCGTTGACGCAGAGCCCGACGTGGCTGCCCCGGACCGCGACGTTGCGCACCCGGCCGGCGTCGTCCTCGTCCACCACGCAGGACTCCGGGCGCACGATGCCGTCCTCGCTCGTGCGGATCGACGTGAGCGGCACGGGGCTCCCCCGGCGCAGGTCGCTCGAGAACGCGCACGGGCAGTTCGTGGTGAGGCACTGCGGCCGCGAGGGCCGCAGCAGGTTCTGGCCCAGGCGCGCCCACCCGACGGCGGCGAGCGTGAGCACCGAGGCGTCGAACGGGGACGACAGCGGGCTCCCCATCGTGACCACCTCACGCACCCGACGCGGCCGCCGCACCGCCACCGCGTGCGCGAGCAGCCCCCCGCGGCTGTGGCCGATCAGCGCGACCGGCCGTCCGGTCCGCTCGGCCACCTCGACCACCCGCCGGTCGAGCCGGCGCACGGCGGTCTCGGAGCAGTCGACGTTCCAGGCGATGCCCGACCGGTAGGTGCGGTGCCCGAGGCGGCGCAGCCACGCGCGCAGGACGGCCAGCGACGCGTCGCCCGCCAGAAACCCCGGCACCAGCACCACCGGCGCGCCGTCCCCGTGCGGGACGTCGACGCCCCGGTACACCCCGCTGGCGAGCAACGCCGCCAGCTCCAGCTGGATGCGGGCCTCGCCGAGCAGGTTGCCCCGGAACGGGGGCACCACCGGCGTGGCGTCCTGGGTCACCGGCTCCGCTGCCACGTCGCGCCACGGTACCGGGGCAACGCCCCGTGCGTGCGATAGTGGCGGCGTGCACCTCTCCGGCGATGCGGACGCGGTCGCCGTCGACCGCGACCACCGGGTCTGCGCCGCCATCGAGGCGCTGCCGGACCCGGCGACGATGCACGCCTGGGTGTCGCGCTTCGCCCTGCTCGCCGACCCGACGCGGCTGACGCTCCTGCTGTGTATCCACGAGGTCGGCGAGATCTGCGTGTCCGACCTCGCGCTCGCCGCCGGGCTCAAGGACTCCACGACGAGCCAGGCGCTGCGGCTGCTGCGGGCGCAGAACCTCGTCAGCGCCCACCGCGACGGCCGGGTCGTGCGCTACCGGCTCGCCGACCCCGTCGTCGTCGACCTGCTCGACCGCATCCACACCGGCGAGGCCGCCCCGCTCGGGGCCGCCGCGATCACGCCAGGAGCAGCTCGAGGATCTCACCGAGGCGCTTCGCCTCGATGAGGAACGAGTCGTGCCCGTACGGCGACTCGATGACCTCGACCGGTCCCGCCGTCGGGATCAGCTCCGCGAGCTCCTCCTGCTGGTGCAGCGGGTAGAGCCGGTCCGTCGTCGCGCCGGCGACGAGCGTGCGGGCGGTGACCCGGCCCAGCGCGTCCGCCATCGAGCCGCGCCCGCGTGACACGTCGTGGGTGTTCATCGCCGCGGTCAGCGCGACGTAGGACGCGGCGTCGAACCGGTGGACGAGCTTCTCGGCGTGGTGGTCGAGGTAGGACTCGACGGCGAAGCGGCCGGGCGCGCCCGCGTCGTACGGATCCTCCCCCGGCTGGGGCCGCCGGCCGAAGCGCGTGTCGAGCTCCTCGGCCGTGCGGTAGGTGGTGTGGGCGATCCGGCGCGCGACGCCGAGCCCGACGTGCGGTCCCTCGCCC
>NZ_JBVPVA010000568.1:0-3427 GCF_055612215.1 Actinomycetospora sp.
AGTCACCGCCCGCGGCGGGCCAGCCCCGGACCGCGCAGACGGCCCAGGGCCCGCAGAACCCCCAGGGCCCGCAGAACCCCCAGGGCCCGAAGAACCCCCAGGGCCCGCCCGCCGGACGTCCGCCGCGCGAGCATGACGGCCGCGGCGCGGAGACGGCCGCCGGTGTCGGTGCGGCCGGCCTCGGTGCGGCCGGCCTCGGCGCCGCCGCGGCCGCGGGCCACGACGACGAGCACGAGGACGCCACCTCGCGCCTGCCCGCCGAGGGCCTCGAGTCCGCCCGGCGTGACGCGGGCGTCGGTCCCGAGGGCCCGGCGTCGACGGCCTCCTCGAGCCCGGCCGGGCCGGCGGAGGCGTCGCGGTCCGAGTCCGCGCACACTCCCGACGGCGAGGGGCGCGGCCCCGAGTCCTCCCGCGACGGGAACGGACCGCCCGGCCGCGCCGACGCCCCGGGCTCCCTGTTCTCGACCGGGAACACCCCGGCGCAGGACGAGGCGCCCACGCAGGTCCCGCCGTACGAGCCGGCCGGCCACGGTGGCCCGACCGGGAACGGCGGGGCACCCGGCCACGGCGGGCCGCCGCCCAACGGCGGGGCACCCGGCCAGGGCGGCGGGATGCCGCCGCGGACCCCGCCCCCTGCACGCGCCCCGGAGCCCGAGGACGAGAACCCGGACGCCGCGAGCCTCGACCTGGTCGCTGCACGCACCGACGAGGTGCTCGTCATCGACGAGGAACCCCACTTCCACCTCGGCCGGTGCGGCTACCTGTTCGGGCGCGAGGTGATCCCGCTCCCGGTCTCCGAGGCCCTCGAGCTCGGGTTCGCCGGCTGCTCCTGGTGCACGCCGGTCCGGGCGCTCGCCGAGCAGCACGCCGACAGCCGCCGCTGACCGCCGCCGCCCGGACGTGATCAGATGGTCGGTGTGGAGACGCCGACCGGAACGGAGACCGCCGCCGCGCGCTGGACGGCCCTGATGGACGCCCGGCGGGTGCCGGAGGAGATCCTGGCCCACGCCCCGGCGAGCCCGTACCGCCAGGACCCCGAGCGGTTCCGGCCCGCGGCCGACCCCCCGGACACCCCGTCGCGGCGCGCGGCGCTGGCCCTGCTCGACGAGGTGCCCGACGCCGCCGACCGGACCGTGCTCGACGTCGGGTGCGGGGCGGGCGCCGCCTCGCTGGCCCTGGCGGGCGAGATCGCCCACGTCGTGGGGGTCGACCCCGCGTCGGACATGCTCGCCGCGTTCGTCGGGGCCTGCCTCGACCGGGGCGTGCCCTACCAGGCGGTCCTGGGCCGCTGGCCCGACACGGCGGCCGACGCCGGGACGGCCGCGCTCGTCCTGTGCCACCACGTCGGCTACGACACCGCCGACCTCGCGGGGTTCGCGGCCGGGCTCACCGCCGCCGCGCACACCGGGGTGGTGCTGGAGCTGCACGCCGAGCACCCGCAGGCCTGGCTCGACCCGCTCTGGGGACGCTTCCACGGCCTCGTCCGGCCGGACCCGCCCACCGCCGACGACGCGCTCGCCGTGCTCACCGAGCTCGGGATCGACCCGCAGGTGGAACGCTGGACCGCGGACCCGCGCCCGGCCGAGGACCCGGAGGTGCGCGCGGCGCGGGTCACCCGCCGGCTCTGCCTGCCGCCCGAGCGCGTGCCCGACGTCGTCGAGGCGCTGGCGGGCGACCCGCTGACCGGGCCGCCCCGCGAGCGCGTCACCGTCACGTGGCGTCCGTAGCGCCGGACCGATCGACCCGGGCACCGTCGGTGCGCCGGTAGGATCATCCGCTCCGCCGGGGCGAGGACGGGAGGGTCGCGAGCGCGTGGACCGGCTGCCGGTGCTCCTCGGGATCGGCTCCGGTGTCGTGCTGCTCGGAGTGCTCGCGGTGCGGCTGTCGACGCGCGTCGGCCTGCCGTCCCTGCTGCTCTACCTCGCGATCGGGGTGCTGATCGGCGAGTCCGGGCTGGGCATCCAGTTCGACGACGCCGCCCTGACCCAGATGCTCGGGCTCGCCGCGCTCGTGCTGATCCTCGCCGACGGCGGGCTCTCCACCCGGTGGTCGACCGTGCGTCCCGCCCTGGGCCTCGGGATCGCCCTCTCGACGGTGTCGGTGGTGGTCAGCGTCGTCACCACCGGCCTGGCGCTGCACTGGCTGCTCGGGCTGGACCTGCGCATCGGCTTCCTCTGGGGCGCGGTGCTGTCCTCGACCGACGCGGCCGCGGTGTTCAGCGTGCTGCGCGGGCTCGGCCTGCGCGGGCGGCTCGTCGGGGCGCTGGAGCTCGAGTCCGGGCTCAACGACGCCCCGGTCTTCCTCGCGGTCGTCCTGCTCGCGGCGCCGACCGACCTGTCCTGGACCGACCCGCTGCTCGTCGTCTACGAGCTCGCCGTCGGCGCCGTGCTGGGGGCCGTGCTCGGGCGCCTCGGCGCCGCCGGGCTGACCCGCGCAGCGCTCCCGGCGACCGGTCTCTACCCCCTCGCGACGCTCGCGGTCTGCGTCGGGGCCTACGCCCTCGTGCAGTCGTTGCACGCCTCCGGGCTGCTCGCCTGCTACGTCGCGGCGCTCGTGCTCGGCAATTCGGCCCTGCCGCACCGCGAGGGCACCCGCTCCTTCGCCGAGGGCCTGGGCTGGCTGGCCCAGATCGGGCTGTTCGTGCTCCTCGGGCTCTACGTCTCCCCGGACCGCCTGCTCGACGCGATCGTCCCCGCGCTCATCGCCGCCGCCGTCCTGCTGGTCGTCGCCCGCCCGCTCTCGGTCGTCGCGGGCGTGAGCTGGTTCCGGCTGCCCTGGCGCGAGCAGGCGTTCCTGTCGTGGGCGGGCCTGCGCGGGGCGGTGCCGATCGTGCTCGCGCTCGTGCCCCTGACCACGGGGCTCGCCGGGGCCCGCGAGCTCGTCGACGCGGTGTTCGTGCTGGTCGTCGTGCTCACGCTCGTCCAGGGGACGACGCTGCCCGTCGTCGCGCGCCTGCTCGGCCTCACCGCTCCGACGGTGCGGGAGATCGAGGTCGACGCCGCCCCGCTGGAGTCGGTGCGGGCCGACCTGCTGCAGATGACGGTGCCCGACGGCTCGAAGATGCACGGCGTCTACGTCCGCGAGCTGCGGCTGCCCGACGGTGCCGGCCTCTCGCTCGTCGTGCGCAGCGGCGCCAGCTTCACCCCGCAGGACGAGACCCGGCTCCAGGAGGGCGACCAACTCCTCGTCGTCGCCACCGCCACCGCCCGGGACGCCGCGGAACGGCGGCTGCGGGCGGTCGACCGCTCCGGGCGCCTGGCCCGGTGGCGCGGCGACACCGGCGGCACCCCCACGCGCCGCCCGACGTGAGGTCCCCGCACGCGCCGGCCGCCGTCCGGGGGAGGATGGCGGGGTGCAGAGCGCAACCCCGGAGGGCGAGCCCGCCGCGCCGCCCGCGCCGCCCGCGCCGGCCGACCCCGCTGCGCCG
>NZ_JBVPVA010000595.1:0-12500 GCF_055612215.1 Actinomycetospora sp.
CCAGCGCCGGATCGTCCACGGTCGGCTCCGGGCCGCGCACCGGTCGGTGCAACCCCACCAGCCGCTCCGAGGCCATGCGGAAGATAGCGGCGTCGGAGCCGGCCGCCGCGGGACCGGCCCGCCGGGCGCGGTGGAGGGCCCGGCGGAGCCCCTCGGGACTCCCCCGCTCCAGATGGACGTGCGCGGCGGCCACGGCCAGACGCGGGTCGGCGGCCTCGCCCCCGCCGGCGGCGTCCAGCGACCGCTCCAGCGCGTCGTACTCGCCCCCCGCCGCCAACGCGGGCGCCCACCGACCGAGCAGGGCGGACAGGAAGCCGCGATCGCCGACCCGCTCGGCCTGGGCGAGCGCCTCCCGCGGCCGTCCGTGCTCGGAGTACCAGAGGGCTGCGCGGCGGTGGGCCTGCGCTCCGAACCCCGATCCGTGACGGTGGAGGTCCGCGACGAGGTAGGAGCGCAGGAGTTCGGCGATCCGGTACTCGGCGTCGGGTGCGCCCGTGCCGGTCACCAGACCGGTGCTCCGTGCCAGGTCGTCCAGGACGTCGGCCGCGTCCTCCCGGCCGGCGAGCTCGACGGCCAAGCCGGTGGGCAACGATTCGGCCGGACTCACCCGGCGCAGCGTCTCGCGCTCACCGTCCCCGAGTCCGGCGAGGACCTCATCGACGAGGTAGTCCGCGACCGGACGGTCGTCCCCCGAGAACTCGGCCAGGAAGCCGTCCGGGTCGGGGTGCCCCCGGAGCGACAGGGCCGCCAGGCGCAGGCCGGCGACCCAGCCGCCGGTCCGCGCGTGCAGGACCGCGACCTGGGCGGGCGTGAGCCGCAGCCCCGACCCCGCCATCAGGGCCGTCGACTCCTCGAGGGTGAACAGCAGATGCTCGGTCCGCACGTCGTGCAGCCGTCCCTCCATCCGGAGCCGAGGCAGCGCCAGCGGCGGGTCACGACGCCCCGAGAGCACCAGCCGGAGACCGTGCGGGGTGCACCGCACCAACATCTCGAGGCCGTGGCGGACGGCGGGACCCTCGATGTGCTGGACGTCGTCCAGGACGAGGCGGACGCCCTCGGGCAGGGTGGCGAGGCCCTCCAGCAGCTCGCCGAGGAAGTCCAGTTCGACGGCATCGCGCGACACGACGAGCCGGTGCAACCGGTTGGAGGGCGGCACGGACGGGAGCGCGGTCAGGGCGGTCAGCACCGCGCTCCACAGTCGCCGGGGGTCGGCGTCCTCGGGCTCGAGGTTCACCCACGCGGTCGGCGGCTCCGGGGTCCGACGGACCCAGGCGGACAGGAGCGAGGTCTTGCCGGACCCGGGCGGGGCGCACACGAGCGCCAGCTCCCGGTCCGTGGCGCGGTCGAGCTCGGCCTCCACGGCCGGCCGGCGGATGTGCTCGAACGGAACGGCAGGGGGCGTCGTCTTCGAGCGCGGGACCTGGACCATCGATCCTCCCGACCCTGACTGATGTTCACTCTATGTGTCCGGACATCTCCTCGCCATCGGGCAAATCCCGCTTGCCGCACCTCTGTTCGGCCGTGACCACTACGCCGCGTGTCCGTTGCCGGTCACGATGCCCGCTCGCACGACCTCGGCCCGTCACGGCCGGGGCCGCTCTCCGTCCAACCACCCGGCGGGGGTGACGACCCGTCCGTCGGGTCCGGGGACGCTGGGCGACGAGGCCGCGGTCGCCGGCGACGAGCACGGGCACCGTGGGGGCTCGGGAGGAGACGTGATGACCGCGGGCCGGCCGTACGAATTCCGTGTCGAACCGGCCGTGCCGGACTCGGCACGGGACGTGTTCTGCGACATGGACCTCGAGGCGACGCCCGGAGGAACCCTGTTGCGGGGGACCGTCGTCGACGACTCCCACCTGCACGGCATCCTCGGGCAGCTGCACGCGCTCGGCCTGACCGTGCTCGTGGCCCGCCCGCTCGACCGCCCGCCGCGGCTGGACGTCCCGTGAGGGCCACGCCTCGCCTCACCTCGCGGCCGGGCCCTCGTCGATCCGCCGGAAGATCGCTTCGAGCCGGCGGGAGGGTTGCCAGCCCAGGGCGAGGAGGACGGCCAGGCCGAGCATCACCACGAGCAGGGCCTGCCCGGGGAGCCCGAGCCAGAGCAGCCCCGCGACGAGGACCACGGTCACGGCGGCCACGGTGACCCGCCGACCCCGTCCGTCCCGGCCTCCTCGCATCCGACGGACCAGGCCCGGGTCGTCGCGGGCCAGCTCCCTCTCGGTCTCCTCGAGCACGGTGCGTTCGTCGTCGTCGAGCATCGTCGCGTCCTCTTCCCGGTGGTCCTAGGCCGTGGCTCGTCGTCGGCGGCCGACGGCCGACGTCCCGGCGTGGCTGCCCAGGTCGACGACCAGCGCCAGCGCGAGCCAGAGGTAGTCGAGGCCGACGAGCCCACCGGGCGCCACCAGCACGTACATCAGGGTCGTCCAGGGCAGGAGCAGGAACCCGAGGACCGGGATCAGGAACGTGGAGAAGGTGGCGCTCCACTGCACGGGCTCGAGGAACCACCAGGCGACGATGACGGCGCGGGGTCCGAGGACCAGCAGCAGGATGATCAGGCACACCCCACGGTTGTAGCGAGCGTGGCCGCGCCGCCCACCACCCCTCGAGGGTGAGGGCGCGGGCCGGTCCCGGGCTCAGGCGGTCTCGAGCCCCACACCGACCTGCTGCAGCATCGGGTGGTCGTGGTCCCGCGCCATGACGTGGCCGATCGCCAGGGCGGTAGCGACCGGCCAGGACACGACCTCGAGGGCGGCGAACGCCACCATCACCCCGAGGAAGGCGAGACTGCCGGTCGGCGGCCACCCGACCGGACCGACCACCGGCACGTCGACCCGCCACACCCGGGGGGCCGCCGGGGAGGACGGGTCCGGCGTCGGCAGGCTCGTCGTCGGGGGTGGTGCCATGGTGCCTCCCGGGGTGCGCGCGCCGGGTGGGTCCCGGCGCGACCCATCCGACGCACCCGGCGGCGCCCCCGCATCACCCGGAACGGACGACGGCAGCGTCGATCCCGGCGGTCACCGCCGCCGACGGACCCGCTGCGCCGGCCTCGAGACGTCGTCGCACGTCCTCGGTCGCGGCGGCGAGCGCCCGGACCCGGACGGCGTCCCGCTCGGCACGCGGGACCGCGCACACGGCCCGGACGACCTGGAGGTACGCCCCGGGCAGCCCCGGCCCGATGATCAGTCGAGCCCGCCGGACCAGGCGCGCCCACGGCCCCGGTGCGGCGCCGGCCGGGAGGATCCGGGCCTCGACACGGCGCCGGAACCGGGTCAGCACGACGTCGTCCGGCACGCTCTCCAGCCCGACCCGGATCACCGCGGCGGTCACGACGTCCCGCGCGCCGCGCAGTCCGACCGTGCCCACCAGACGGGGAGCGATCTCGGCGAGGGCGGACCGCGCCTGCGGCTCGACGTCGTCGTTGACCCGACGCGCCAGGTCGCCGAGAGCCCGGTCGGTGCACGCCGGAGAGTCGCTCCACGGCTCCCCGGCCAGCAGCGAGACGTACTCCATGACACAGGCACCGTGCTCGGGGCGGCGGTGTCGCCCCACCTCCAGCACCGGCAGCCCCTCGGGGACACCTGCTGCCACCGCTGCATGCTCCTGCTCGGTCATCCCGGTCCTCCCGTGTGGTCGACATCCTCGGCACTGTTCGTCTGCGCGTGTACGGCCCGTCCCGGTGTCCCGGCGGCGGGAGCCGGACCCGTGGCTGCTCCCACCTCGCCCGCGTCCGTCGCGACGTGGTGCCCGGCACCGAGCCGGCGGCGGAACACGTGGTAGCTCCACCCCTGGTAGAGCAGGACGAACGGCAGGACGACGGCGGCGACGACCGTCATCACGCGCAGCGCGTAGGGCGACGACGCCGTCCCCGTGACCGTCAGGTCGTAGGCGGGCGAGGTGCTCGAGACCATCACCCGCGGGTACAGCTCGCCGAACAGCGAGGCGACGACCGCGGCGATCGTCAGCGACGTCGCCGCGAAGGCGAGCCCCAGACGCCGTTCCCGTACCAGGACGACGGCGGTCAGGGCGCCCAGGGCCGCGACCAGCTCCGGGAGCGAGAGCAACACACCGTGTCCGGAGGTCACCCGGGTCCAGAAGGCGAACACCACGACGAGCACGGCGGTGACGGGGGCGAGCACGCGGGCGGCGAGGACCGCGCGCTCGCGCACCGGGGCGTCGACGCGGAGCTCGAGGAACAGCGACCCGTGCAGGAGGCAGAGCGCGGTCACGGTCAGCCCGCAGGCGAGGGCGTAGGGATGCAGCAGCGACCCGAGGTCGCCGGTGAACTCACCCGCGGCGTCGATCGGCACGCCGTGCACCAGGTCGCCCAGCGCGATCCCCAGCACGAAGGGCACGACGGCGCTGCCCGCCGTGAGGGTCCCGCCCCAGACCCGTCGGCCCCGGGGGCCGGCGGCGTGGCTGCGGAACTCGAACGACACCCCGCGCAGGATCAGCCCGACCAGCGTGACGAGCATCAGCAGGTAGAAGCCGGAGAAGGCGGTGGCGTACCACGCGGGGAAGGCCGCGAACATGGCCGCGACCGCCACGATCAACCACACCTCGTTGCCGTCCCACACCGGGCCGATCGCGCCGATGGCCTGCTCGCGGCCGGCCTCGTCCCGCCCGAGGACGCCGTGCAGCATCCCGACGCCGAAGTCGAAGCCCTCGAGGAGCAGGAAGCCGGTCCACAGGACGGCGATGACGACGAACCAGAACGTCGTGAGCGACATCGGTGCTCCCTTCAGGAGGTCGGCTCGAACACCGGGGCGTCGTCGTCGGTGAGGGAGGTCGTCGGGTCGTCCGGGGCCGTCACCGGGTCCAGCTCCTTGCGGGCGAAGCGGGCCATCAGGAGCCAGTCGACGACCGCGAGCGCGCCGTAGAGGAGCACGAACACCCCGAGACTCGTCGCGATCGTCCCGATCCCGACCGACGGGGACGCGGCGTCCGCGGTCCGCAGGAGCCCCTGGACGATCCACGGCTGCCGGCCGTTCTCGGTGAGCAGCCAGCCGGCCGTGTTGATCACGAACGGCACCGGGACGGCCCAGATCGCGACCCGCAGCAACCAGGGGGACTCCACGAGCGTGCGGCGTCGCCAGAACCCCCACAGACCGAGCAGCAGGAGCAGGCCGCCGAGGTAGGCCATCACGCGCATCGACCAGTACTGGACGAACACGTTCGGGACGTAGTCGCCCGGGCCGTACTGCTGCTCGTACTGCGCCTGGACGTCGTTCAGGCCCTGGACCTGTCCGTCCCAGCTGTTCGTCGCCAGCAGCGACAGCAGGTGCGGGACCTGGATGATCTTCGTGGGGGTCTCGTCGCGGGTGCCTCCGCCGACCTGGAACAACGAGAACGAGCACGGCCCGCAGGTGGTCCACTGCGCCTCGGAGGCGGCGATCTTCATCGGCTGGAAACGGGCCTCCGTGACCCCCAGCTCGCTGCCGACCAGCATCCCGATCAGGGCCGCCGGCACGAGCACGCCGATCGCCAGCCGGGCCGAACGGGTGAAGGCCTCGGGACTCGACCCGCGCCGCAGGTGCCAGGCCGAGATGCCGAGCACGACGACCGAGGCGGTGATGGCCGACGCGAGCAGGACGTGCAGGTAGCCCCGCAGGAAGACCCCGTTCGTCAGCAGCTCGGTGATCGAGGTGAGCTGGGCGCGCCCGGTGGCGGGGTCCAGCTGGTACCCGACCGGGTGCTGCATCCAGGAGTTGGCGGCCATGATGAAGGCGGCCGAGAGCGCCGAGCCCACCGCCACCGCCCAGATCGTCGCGAGGTGGACCCGCTTCGACAGGCGTCCCCACCCGAACAGCCAAAGCCCCAGGAACGTCGACTCGAAGAAGAAGGCCACGAGGCCCTCCATCGCGAGCGGCGCCCCGAAGACGTCGCCGACGAACCGCGAGTACACCGACCAGTTCATCCCGAACTGGAACTCCTGGACCAGCCCGGTCACGACGCCGACGGCGATGTTGATGACGAGCAGGGTCCCGAAGAAGCGGGTCAGCTTCAGGTGCTCGGAACGTCCTCCCCGGTACCAGGCCGTCTGCAGCATCGCGGTGAGCAGGGCCAGCCCGATCGTCAGCGGGACGAAGAGGAAGTGGTAGATCGACGTGCTGGCGAACTGGATGCGGGCCAGTTCCTCGGCGGTCACGCCGGGCCGCCGTCCCGCCGCCCGTCGCCCGTGCGGCCGCTGACCGCCGCCGACCCGGCCGGCACCGGAGCGGTCGTCCCGTCGGCCTCCGGGCTCACCCGCGGTGCCGGTGGGCGTCGCGACGGCGTGGGTCCCGACCGGGGCGGGGCGGGGGCCCCGCGCCGGTCGAGCGCGCGGTCCAGCGTCAGGGCGGCGTCGATGAGCGAGAGGTGGGTGAACGCCTGCGGGAAGTTCCCGATCTGCTCACCGGTCAGGGCGATCTCCTCGGAGAACAGGCCGACGTGGTTGGCGTAGGTCAGGATCTTCTCGAAGGCGAGCCGCGCCTCGTCGACGCGGCCGGCCCGGGCCAGCGCGTCGACGTAGGTGAAGGAACAGAGCGAGAAGGTGCCCTCCGATCCCCGGAGTCCGTCGGGCGATGCGCTGGGGTCGTAGCGGTAGACCAGGCCGTCGGTGACCAGCTCCTCGTCCATCGCGCGCAGCGTCGACTGCCACATCGGGTCGTAGGGACTCAGGAAGCCCACCGTGCCCATCCGTAGCAGCGCCGAGTCGAGGACGTCGGACGCGTAGTGCTGGACGAACGCCTGCTTCTCGGCGTTCCACCCCCGCGCCATGATCTGCTCGTAGATGGCGTCGCGCGCGGCGGTCCAGCGCTCGAGCGACGCCGGACGCGCCCGCGAGGTGGCCAGCCGGATCGCCCGGTCGAACGCCACCCAGCACATCAGCCGGCCGTAGGTGAAGTCCTGCCGGCCGCCCCGGCTCTCCCAGATGCCGTCGTCGGGCTGGTCCCAGTTGTCGGTGAGCCAGTCGAGCAGGGTGACCAGCGCCGTCCACCCCGCGTGACCGATCTCGAGTCCGTGCGCGTCGGCGAAGTAGATGCTGTCGAGCGCCTCGCCGTAGATGTCGAGCTGGAGTTGCTCGGCGGCGGCGTTGCCGATCCGCACGGGCAGGGAGCCGCGGTAGCCCGACCAGCCCTCGAGCTCGGTCTCGGGCAGGTCGGCCGTCCCGTCGACCGAGTACATGATGTTGAGGGGGTTGCCGGTGGCGTCCCGCCGCTCGACGACGCGGTCGCGCAACCAGGTGCAGAACTGCACCGCCTCCTCGGTGAAGCCCAGGCCGAGCAGCGCGTAGACCGAGAACGAGGCGTCCCGGACCCACGTGTAGCGGTAGTCCCAGTTGCGCTCGCCACCGACCTGCTCCGGCAGCCCGGCGGTCGGCGCCGCGACCAGGCCGCCGGTCGGGGCGTAGGTCATGAGCTTCAGCGTGATCGCCGAGCGCTGCAGGATCTCCCGCCAGCGCCCGGTGTAGGTGGACTGCGCCAGCCAGGCCCGCCAGAACGCGACGGTGTCGTCGAACATCTGCTGGAACTCGCCCACCCGGATCTCCCGGGGCGGACCGGCCGCCTCGGACTCCAGGACGACGCCGCGGACCTGCCCCGCCGTCAGGGTCAGCGAGGCGCGCACCCGACCCTGGTCGACCTCGGCGTGGGCCAGCCGCTCGTCTCCGGGCTCGCGCACCACGTGCACGGTCAGCGACATCCCGGCCGTCTCGAACACCACGCCGCCGTCCAGGACACGCGTCTCGTGCGGGCTCCGGCCGTAGTCGAACTGCGGAGCGATGTCGAACTCCATCGTCATCCGACCCCGGACGCACCGCAGCATCCGCACCAGGCGGTGGTTCCCGGTGACGTCGTGCCCGGTGACGGGCATGAAGTCGTGCACCTCGCAGACCCCGGACGCGGTCATGAACCGCGTGATCAGGATCGCGGTGTCGGGGTGGTACATCTGCGCCGAGGTGAACGGCTCCCCGACGGGCCGCACCCGGAAGTGACCGCCCCGCTCGTCGTCGAGCAGGGCACCGAACACGCTCGGCGAGTCGAACCGCGGGCAGCAGAACCAGTCGATCGACCCGTCGATGGTCACAAGAGCCGCGGTCTGCAGGTCGCCGATGAGCCCGTGGTCGGCGATGGCCGTCTCCGTCATGTGTGTCGCCTCCGTGGCCCGGTGGGCCTGGGTGCCGTGTCCACGCCCCGGTCCGGCGCAGCGGGTCCACCGTCGTCGCGCGGACCGCACCGCCACATCACCCCCGGAGCATGAGCGCGGCCCACCGCGGCCCTCGGTCATCCGGTCCAGGTGATGCCGCCGGCCCCCGTGCGCGTGACCCTCGACCGGCGCGAGCAGCGACCGCACCGGGTCCGCCGCGCCACCCCCGGGAACGGAGCGCACGATGGTCGAGAGCCGCCACTACGACGTCCTCGTCGTCGGCAGCGGGGCGGGCGGGGGCACGCTCGCCCACCGCCTCGCCCCCTCGGGCCGACGGGTCCTGATCCTCGAGCGCGGCGACTACCTCCCGCGCGAGCGGGACAACTGGGACTCGAGCGCGGTGTTCGTCCGAGGCAAGTACCGCGCGCCGGAGTTCTGGTACGACAAGGACGGCAACGAGTTCCCGCCCGAGGTCAACTACTACGTCGGCGGCAACACCAAGTTCTACGGCGCCGCGCTGTTCCGCCTGCGCCCGGAGGACTTCTCCGACCTGCGACACCATGGCGGCGTCTCCCCCGCGTGGCCCATCGGCTACGACGACCTCGAGCCCTACTACACCGAGGCCGAGCACCTCTACCGCGTCCACGGGGCCCACGGCGAGGACCCGGGCGAAGGCCACGTGAGCGCCCAGTACGCGTACCCGCCGGTGGCCCACGAGCCCCGGATCCAGCAGCTCAGCGACGACCTGGAGAAGCAGGGCCTCCACCCGTTCCACCTGCCCATCGGGGTGGACCTGACCCAGGACGAGCACGGCGGCGCGACACGGGGCAGCGCGTGCATCCGGTGCGACCGCGTCGACGGCTTCCCGTGCCTGCTCGGCGCCAAGTCCGACGCCCAGGTCATCGCGGTCGACCCGGCGCTGCGCCACCCGAACGTGGAGATGGTGACCGGCGCGCGGGTGGACCGGCTCGAGACCGACCCCACCGGGCGCACCGTCACCGGCGTCGTCACGGAGCTGGCCGACGGCGAGCACGTCACGTTCACCGCCGACGTCGTCGTCCTAGCGGCGGGGGCCGTGAATTCCGCGGTGCTGCTGCTGCGGTCGGCGAACGACCGGCACCCGGCCGGGCTGGCCAACTCCTCGGACACCGTCGGCCGCCACTACATGCGCCACAACAACGTCGCGGTCATGGCCGTGTCGAGGGAGCCCAACCCGACGCGGTTCCAGAAGACCCTGGCGCTGAACGACTGGTACCTGGGCTCCGAGGACTGGGACCACCCGCTCGGCGGCGTCCAGATGCTGGGCAAGTCCGACGCCGAGCAGATCCGCGCCAACGCGCCGCACTGGGCGGGGGTCCTGGGCCCGGAGATGCCGTTCGAGGTCCTCGCCCACCACGCGGTGGACTTCTGGCTGTGCGCCGAGGACCTGCCCGAGGCGGGGAACCGGGTCACCCTCGACCGTGAGGGCCGGATCCACCTCGCGCTCGACCAGAAGAACAACGTCGAGCCCCTCAAGCGCCTGCGGCACGAGCTCCAGGGCCGGCTCGGGGACCTCGGCATGCACCCGGACCACCTGGTGCACCACAGCATCTACATGCACAAGGGGATGCCGATCGGCGCGACGGCCCACCAGGCGGGCACCGTCCGCTTCGGCACCGACCCGGCGAGCTCGGCGCTGGACGTGCACTGCCGCGCGCACGAGGTCGACAACCTCTACGTCGTCGACACCAGCTTCTTCCCGAGCATCGGCGCGGTGAACCCGTCGCTCACGGCCATCGCCAACGCGATGCGCGTCGGCGACCACATCCTCGATCGGCTCCGCTGACCGGGCACACGGAGACAGGAGCACGCGCATGACGACCGACCGGGTCGACGCACTGGTGATCTTCGGGGCGACCGGGGACCTCGCGAAACTGGAGACCTTCCCCGCGCTGCTCGGGCTCGTCGAGCGCGGGGTGCTCGACGTCCCCGTGGTGGGCGTGGCGAAGAGCGGGTGGGACCTCGGGCAGTTCCGGGAGTACGCCGCGGCATCCCTGCGGCTCAACGGCCTCGACGAGCACAGCCCGGCAGCCGTGACGCTGCTCGGTCTCCTGCGCTACGTCGACGGGGACCTCGACGACGACGCGACGTACGCGGCGATGTCCCGCGAGATGGGTGACGGCGGGCGGGCGCTGTTCTACCTCGAGGTGCCGCCCCCGCTCTTCGGCCGGATCGCGCACGGGATCGCCTCGGCGGGCCGGGCGGAGGGTGCCCGGGTGATGGTGGAGAAGCCCTTCGGCACCGACCTCGCGGGCGCCCGGGCCCTCAACGCCACCATGGCGGAGGTCTTCCCGGAGGACGCCATCTACCGCGTCGACCACTGGCTGGGCCTGGACCCGGTGGAGAACGTGCTCTTCACGCGCTTCGCCAACTCGGTGCTCGAACCGCTGCTCAACCGGACCCACGTGCAGAGCATCCAGATCACGATGGCTGAGGCCTTCGACGTCGCCGACCGCGGGCGCTTCTACGACAAGACCGGCGCGATCCGCGACGTCGTGCAGAACCACATGCTGCAGGTGCTGGCCACCGTGCTCGCGGACCCGCCCGACGGACAGGGCCTGGGATCGTGGCGCGCCGCCAAGGCGCGGGTGGTCGAGTCGCTGACGCCGCTCTCCCCCGCGACCACGGTGCGCGGGCAGTACGAGGGCTACCACCAGGTGGAGGGCGTCGAGCCGGGCTCGACCACGGAGACGTTCGTCGCGCTCCGGCTCGCCGCGGAGTCGTGGCGCTGGGCCGGGGTCCCGCTGCTCATCCGCGCCGGGAAGTGCCTGCCGGTCACCGCCACCGAGATCGACATCCGGTTCCGTCCCGCCCCGCACGACGTCTTCGGGCTGATGCCGTCCCCGGCCACCAACGCCCTGCGGTTCCGGGTGTGGCCGGAGACCGAGGTCGCGCTGACCCTCGCCGGGAAGAAGCCCGGCGCCGGGTGGATCCCCGATCACGAGGAGCTGGCCTTCGCGGTGCGGCCCGGGTCGGACATGCGGCCCTACGACCGCCTCATCGGAGCAGCCCTCGACGGCGACCGCTGGCTCTTCGCCCGCCAGGATACCGTCGAGCAGGCGTGGCGGGTGGTGGAGCCGGTCCTCGGCGACGCCGTCGAGGTCCACCCGTACGCCCGGGGGACGTGGGGGCCCAAGGAGGCCGAGGGTCTGCTGCCCGACGGCGAGACGTGGCACGACCCGGCCGGTGCGGCCCCGCGCTGAGCACACCCCGTCCCGCCCTCCTCACCAGGGCGCGAGGGGGCTCATTCGTGCGGGAGGAGGCCGAGCTCGTGCATCCGGGACACCGCGGCACGACGCGAGGGAACCCCGAACTTCCGGTAGATCGCCCTCGTGTGCGTCTTCACGGTCGTGCGTCTGATGGAGAGCCGGTCGCCGATCTCCTCCAGGGTGAGGTGGGTCGCGAGCAGCGGGAGCACCCGCAGCTCGGCCGCGGTGAGTGACGACGCCCCGCGGACCGCCCCCAGACGGTCGTCCACGCGGGCGCGCAGCTCGGCCGCCTCGCTCGGGAGGTCGCCGAGGTCAGGTCGTTGCAGGACGATGTCGTGCAGTTGGCGCAGGACCGCGCGGGCGCCGCCGGTGTCGCCGAGGCCGACGTAGCAGCGGCCCATCTCGAGTAGGGCCTGGGCCGAGACGACCGGCAGTGCCGGGGTGAGCAGGGGCCGCAGGCGAGCGGCCCGGGCGACGTGGTCCCGCGCGCGCACGACGTCGCCCTGGCGCATCGCCGAGCGGGCCGCGAACGCGTACACCAACGCGCTCGTCCAGTACCGGTCGAGGCTGCCGTCCTGCACGAAGGTCAGCGCGTCCGCCGCGAACGCGTCGGCCTCGTCCCAGGCGTCGCGCCGGGTGGCCACCAGGCCGCGCTCGGCGAGGATGACCGGGAGGAGCGGCACGGCACCGGTGTCGGCGGCGACGTCGAAGGCGTGCGCCAGCAGAGGGTCGGCACGGTCGAGATCACCGTCGAGCAGGTGGGAGACGCCCTCGGTGTGCAGCATCGTGGCCCGATAGGGGCTGGCGGGGCCGAGCCCGTCCATCGCGAGCCGGGCATCGTGGCGCATCTGCGCGACCCCGCGCCGGCACAGCAACGCCCGCAGGTAGGCGAGGGTCCCCGCCATCGTGTTCCCGTCCGGGAGCGTGCCGTCGGCAGGCCCCTCCTCGGCCGCACTCGCCCAGCGTGCCGCCTCGGCCGGCCTGCCGATCAACGCCATGATCAGCGCGGCGTGCGCCGCCACCCCCGCGTGGTACTCCACGTCGGTCCGGCCGTCGAGCCACGTCGTCCAGCCGATCACGGTGTCGATGCGGCCGCTCGCCCACACCGGCTGCATCAGGGTGAGCACG
>NZ_JBVPVA010000655.1:0-7579 GCF_055612215.1 Actinomycetospora sp.
CGGGCCCGCCAGGGGAACGTCGCCCGGGGCGGGCCGAGCCAGACGGCGTCGACCCGGTACACGTCGTCGTCGGTGCGGATCTGCACCGCGTCACCCCGTGATCAACTGGGCCAGGAACTGACCGACCGCCGGGCCCTGGCCCGAGACGGCGATGCCGAGCGCGACCAGGCCGACCAGCAGCCCGACGCCGCGGCGGGCGACACCGGCGTTGTCGCCGCGGCCGCCGATCCACAGCATGACCACCGCGATGCCGAGCAGGATCAACGGGACGATGTTGTCGCGGATCCAGCCCTGCAGGCCGTTGGTCCCGAGGCCCTGCGCCACGACGGCCGACCCGTACGAGGGCAGGTCGGCGAGCGGCACTCCGGAGCCGACCACCTGCGCGCCGAGGGTCGTGGTGATCATGGCGGTGGTCCTCCCCGGACGTTCGGTGGCACATCCTCGGCCGGTCTCGACCGGTCGAGTAAACACGTCGGTCGCCGGGCCGACCACCCCCGGCCGTCGCGGCGTGCGACCGACAGTCGCACGGACGGTCACCGAGTGGCGTGGAATCGGCCCGGATTCCGACGACCGGAGCACATGGTGGCTCGAACGGCGCCCTCGTGGGGGGACGCGCGCCCGGAGCGCTGCACCGAACGTCGTAGGAGATCTCCGCAGCGTGACGGCGCTCGGCCGGCGGGGGCCGATCACGCCCGTTCGCGAGGACTCCGGTTACCGGTGAGTAGATTCTCACTGCGCTCGTCGGGCTGCCGCCCGGACCAGCCGATACAGTGCGCCCACGTCGGTTGTCGACCCGTGCCGCCCGGCCGGGTCCGCTGGGAGGTCGAACAGTGCTCGTCCGATTGATCCTGGGCCTCGCGCTCACGGTGGCCGTGGGGGTCGTCGCCGCACGGCGGGCGTGGTGGCTATTCACGCTCATCAAGTCGGGCCAGCCCGACGCCAAGCGCTCCGAGGGCCTCGGCGGCCGCGTGCGCGCGCAGTTCGTCGAGGTGTTCGGCCAGCGCAGGCTGCTGCGCTGGTCGGTCCCCGGCCTCGCCCACCTCTTCACGATGTGGGGCTTCATCATCCTGCTGACCGTCTACATCGAGGCGTACGGCGCCCTGTTCGTGGACGACTTCGCGATCCCGTTCATCGGGCACTCCCCGGTCCTGGGCTTCCTGCAGGACTTCATCGCCGTGATGGTGCTGCTCTCGATCATCACCTTCGCGATCATGCGCGTGCGGCAGGACCCGGAGCGCAAGGAGCGCTCCTCCCGGTTCTACGGCTCGCACACCAACGGCGCGTGGATCGTCCTCTTCCTGATCTTCAACGTCGTCTGGACGCTCTTCGTCTTCCGCGGCATCGAGTCGGCCGCCGGGAACCTGCCCTACACCTCGGGCGCCTACGTCTCCATCGCGGTGGGCCAGCTGTTCACCGGCCTCTCGCCGGCGACGCTGTTCGTCCTCGAGACGGTCTTCCTGCTGCTGCACATCGGCGTCGCGCTGGTCTTCCTCGTCCAGGTGCTCTACTCGAAGCACCTGCACATCTTCATCGCCCCGATCAACGTCGCCGCCAAGCGCCTGCCGAAGGCGCTCGGCCCGCTGCAGCCCCTCGAGCACGAGGGCAAGCCGATCGACTTCGAGGATCCGCCCGAGGAGGCCTCGTTCGGTCGCGGCAAGATCGAGGACTTCACGTGGAAGGGCATGCTCGACTTCGAGACGTGCACCGAGTGCGGCCGCTGCCAGTCGCAGTGCCCCGCGTGGAACACCGGCAAGCCGCTCTCGCCGAAGCTGCTGATCATGGACCTCCGCGACCACATGCTCGCGAAGGCGCCGTACATGATCGGCGGCAGGGACATGCCCGACGAGGGCGGCGTCGACATGGACGCGAGCCTCGGCAAGAACGAGCACGGCGGTCACGGCGTGCCGGAGTCCGGCTACGAGCGCCACCGCGGCACCGACGACGTCCAGGCCGTGCGCCCGCTGGTGGGCACCGCCCAGCAGCTCGGCGTCATCGACCCCGACGTCCTGTGGTCCTGCACCACCTGCGGCGCCTGCGTCGAGCAGTGCCCCGTGGACATCGAGCACGTCGACCACATCGTCGACATGCGGCGCAACCAGGTCATGATCGAGTCGGAGTTCCCCGGCGAGCTCGGGGTCCTCTTCCGCAACCTCGAGAACAAGGGCAACCCCTGGGGCCAGAACAACTCCTCGCGCATGGATTGGGCGAAGGACCTGCCCTTCGAGGTGCCGGAGTTCGACGGCGAGCTCTCGCCCGAGACCGAGTACCTCTTCTTCATCGGCTGCGCCGGCGCGTTCGACGACAACGCCAAGAAGACGGTCCGCGCAACGGCGGAGCTGCTGCACATCGCGGGCGTCGACTACGTCGTGCTCGGCAAGGAGGAGAGCTGCACCGGTGACCCGGCGCGGCGCTCGGGCAACGAGTTCCTCTTCCAGATGATGGCCATGCAGACCAAGGAGATGCTCGACGGCGTCTTCGAGGGCCGCGAGCCGGGCACCCGCAAGATCGTCACCACGTGCCCGCACTGCATGAACACCCTGGGCCGCGAGTACCCGCAGCTCGACGGCCACTACGAGGTCGTCCACCACACCCAGCTGCTCAACCAGCTGGTCCGGGAGAAGAAGCTCATCCCGGTCGCGCCCGAGTCGTCGCCGGTGCCCACGGCGAAGCTCGACATCAACCCGACGACGAACCTGCAGTACCACGGGCCGCAGTCCGACGGCACCGAGCGCGGGCTCGTCCGCGCCGACGGGCACGGCACCGGCGGGCACCCCGACGACCAGGCCGCGCCGGCCGCCGTCGCGCTCGCCGAGGACGGGGCGTCGTCGAACGGGCACGCGAACGGCTCGTCGGGCTCGAACGGGTCGTCGCCGGGACACACCGGGCCGAAGACCGTGACCTACCACGACCCGTGCTACCTGGGCCGGCACAACGAGGTCTACAGCCCGCCCCGCGAGCTGGTGGCCGCGGCGGGTGCGGTGCTCAAGGAGATGCCACGTCACGCGGACCGGGCGCTCTGCTGCGGCGCCGGCGGTGCGCGGATGTGGATGGAGGAGAACATCGGCAAGCGCATCAACATGGAGCGCGTCGACGAGGCCATCTCCACCGAGCCGGACACGATCGCGACCGGCTGCCCCTTCTGCCGCGTCATGCTCACCGACGGGCTGACCGAGCGGCAGAGCGAGGCCAAGGCCGTGGGCACCGAGGTCATGGACGTCTCGCAGATGCTCCTGGCCGCGGTGAAGCGGGGGCAGCCGGCTCCCGACGACGCGGTCGAGGCCGAGACCGACGGGGTCGGTGACTCCGACCCCGCCACCACGGCGACCTCGGCGAACGTCAAGAACCCGAGCGAGTAGGGCTTTCGGGCTCCGCCGGCACTGAGCGAAGGGCCCCTTCGGTCGATCTATCCGCCCGAAGGGGCCCTTCGCTCGTTCCGGGGGTCCGCCGATCCGCGGTCCGCTCCGGATGAGGGGCACTCCACGCAGGTCTCGGCAGCCGTCGGCCTGCGTGATGTGCCCCTGATCAACCGGCGGGATGAGATGTCGGATGCGGTGCGCCGCCCGACCCCTCGGCGTGTCGGGTTGCGCCGATAGTGTGCGCGGGTGCTGCTCTCCGACCGGGACATCCGCGCCGAGATCGCCGCCGGACGCGTCGCGCTCGACCCGTACGACGAGACGCTGCTGCAGCCCTCGAGCGTGGACCTGCGCCTGGACCGGCACTTCCGCACGTTCAACAACCACGCCTACACCCACATCGACCCGGCGCTGCAGCAGGACGACCTGACGCGGATGGTCGAGCCCGCGGCGGACGAGGCGTTCGTGCTGCACCCCGGCGAGTTCGTCCTCGGCTCGACCTACGAGGTCATCACGCTGCCCGACGACGTGGCCGGGCGATTGGAGGGGAAATCGAGTTTGGGCCGTTTGGGCTTATTGACTCATTCCACTGCCGGATTCATCGACCCCGGTTTCTCGGGGCACGTGACGCTCGAGCTCTCGAACGTCGCGAACCTGCCGATCCGGCTGTGGCCGGGGATGAAGGTCGGGCAGCTGTGCCTGTTCCGGCTCTCGTCGCCCTCGGAGCACCCGTACGGCTCGCCGGTCTACGGCTCGCGCTACCAGGACCAGCGGGGGCCCACCCCGTCGCGCTCCTACGTGAACTTCCGGCGCGGGCTGCCGCAGGGCCCCGCCTGATCCGGGCTCAGTCCTCGAGCAGGAACGTGTAGAGGTTGGCGATCAGCCCGTCGCGGACCAGGGCGACGTCGACCCCGCGGACGACGGGCGGCTGACCCTCGGGACCGAAGGCCCACGCGAGGTGGCCGAGGTCGCGGACGACGTGGACCTGCCCGGCGGGGGCGAACACGAAGCCCGGCGAGCGGTCGAGGAGTGCCTGCGCCTTCGCGTCGATCGCGTCGTGCCCGGTCTCGGTGCCCTCGGGGTCCGAGAACACGACGTCGGGGGCGTAGGTCTCCACGATCGTCGCCTTCCGCCGCACGGCGTCCCGCTCGCCGAACACCCCGAGCAGGTTCGCGCGCATCAGCTCGTCGATCGTCGCCACCCGAGTTCTCCTCCTGCGCTATCCGACGAGCTGGCCGGCGCGGTGCACCCGGTTCCGGCCGGAGTTCTTGGCCGAGTACAGCGCGCGGTCCGCCTCGGAGACGAGCCCCTCGCCGTCTCCGGCGTGCTCGGGCAGCGTCGCGATCCCGAACGAGGCCGTCACCAGCTGGCGGCCGCCACGCTTGAAGTCGGCCTCGACCCGCTCGCGCAGCCGCTCGGCCAGCGCCGCGGCGTCGTCGGGGCCGCCCTCGGTGATGAGGATGGCGAACTCCTCCCCGCCGTAGCGGTAGGCGGTCTCGCCGTCGCGCATCGAGGCGCGCAGGGTGCTCGCGACCTCCTGCAGCACGACGTCGCCCTGCTGGTGGCCGTAGCGGTCGTTGAGCTCCTTGAAGTGGTCCAGGTCGAGCATGATCACCGACATCGGGTGGCCGTGGCGCTTCGCGTTGGCGACCGCGGAGTCGAGGTCGGCGCCCAGCCGGCGGCGGTTCGCGAGCTGTGTGAGCGGGTCGAACTGGGAGAGCCGCTCGGTGGCCGCGTGCAGCCGGCTCGCCTCGATGGCCGACCCGGCCAGGGTCGCGAGCATCTCCACCGCGGACAGCGCCTGGCCGTCGACCTCGCCCTCGACGCCGTCGAAGCACTCCAGGACCCCGATGACCCGCGCACCGACCACGAGCGGGACGGCGACCGCCGACTCGTCGTCGGTGTCCGGGTCGCCCCGGGAGATCTGGCCGTAGCGGGCGGAGCGGCCGACGACGCCGACCCCGAGGTTGCAGTGCGACTCCAGCGGGGGGACCGCGCCGCGCGACGAGTCGTAGGCGAGCTCCAGCCCGCTGCCGTCCTCGTCGAGCAGCCAGAGCAGCACCCGGCCGTCGGTGACCGCCACGGCGGCCTGCACCGTCGAGTCGACGACGTAGCGGGTGTTCAGCGATCCCGCGATCTCGCGGGTCATGATCAGGATGGTCCGGAGGCGGTCGGTCTGGGCCTGCAGCCGTTCGGCCTGGGCCGTGGTCTCCTCGTGCTGGTGGCGCAGGGCGACCGTCATGTCGGCCAGCCCGTCACGCAGGGCGACGAGCTCGGCGGAGCCGGCCACCGGCTCGGGCGGGACGAGCCGTCCCTCGGAGATCCCCCGGACCGAGGCGAGGAGACCGTCGACGGGCGCGACGACGTGGCGCTCGAGACGCCGGCGGCCACGCAGCGCGACACCGAGCGTGGCGAGCCCGACCACCACGAGGAGCGCCCCGAGGACCCACTGCGTGGTGGTGGCCCGGCGCTGGCTGTCCTCGATCGCGGCGAGCGCGACCGCGCGCGTGTCCTCCTTGCGGCCCTCGTAGCTGTCGAACAGCGCCTTGCCCTGCAGCAGGAACGCCTCGGTGCCGCCGGGCGGCGGGACCTGACGCTCGGCGGCGCTGGCCCACTCGGTGCGCCAGCGCTGCTGGGCGAGCAGGAGCTGCAGCACGCTCTGACGCAGCTCGGGCTCGTCGAGCAGGGTCAACATCTGGGCGTCGGCCGCAGCCAGCGCCGGGCTCGTCTTCGTGGCCTCGGTCGCGAAGTAGCGGTCACCCGTGGCGAGGTAGCCGCGCAGCGAGGAGTCCATCTCGAGCATCGCCTGGTGGGAGTCCTCGACGGCGAGCAGGCCGGCCTGCAGCCGCTCGTCCGCGGGCCCGGTGACGGCGGCGCTGTACAGCAGGCGGAAGACCACCAGCAGGACGATCACGAGGGCCGCGACGGACACGGTCACCCCGAGACGCTGGACCTCGGTGATCAACCTCGGTGCCCGTCTCACCCGTCCACGCCCCTCCGAGGGTCGAGCCCTCACGGTCCCGGTCCGGGTGACCGGAACCCTCCCCCCTGCACATCACCACTCGGAGGCATGACGTTAGCCGGTTCGGGGAAAGGTTCACAGGCTCAACCAGCCCTGGGCGGGACCGCGGCAGGACGGGACCGTCCGGTGGGGGCGGCCACTAGGCCGTACGGACGAGTGCTCAGGCGGTCATGGACGAGCGCGGACCGCGCCCGGACGGCATGCGCACGACCGTCTGGTCTGCCGCCCGATGGCGCTCGGCCTGCGGGGGCGTCAGCAGGCGGTGCACGAGCAGGTCGATCTCGGTGGGGTAGGGCACCCCACCCGACGGGGACGTCTGCCAGGCCGCGAGCTCGACCACGGCCGCCTGGGTCGCGGCGTGCTCCGCGCACGCGGGCTCGGCCGACAGGTGCAGCACGGGCACGCCCAGGCGCAGGGCGCTCCGGGTCGCGGCGAGGGCGGCCTCGCTGCCCCCGCGGACGACGACGCCGGCGGGCGGCTCCTCGACCAGCAGGGCGTCGAGGCGCACGACCATGCGCGCCGCCTCCTCGGCCCAGCTCTCGCAGGGACCGTCGAGCAGGAGCAGCCGACCGGCCGGGGCGCCGAGGTCGTCGAGCGCCGCGTCCACGTCGAGGGGCTCCGGGCCGGTCGCGATCAGGACCGGGTGCACCGGACCGTCGGCGTGGTCGCCCGAGCCGGGCGGCCCGAGGCGTCCGAGGGGCGCGAGCGCCGCTGCGTCCTCGGTGGAGGCGACGACCACCAGGAGTTCGGGCGGGGCCGTCGAGGCCTCGTCGGCCGTTGCCTCGGCCGCGTACTCACGGAGGGTCATGTTCACCTACCTCGCCGTCGTCGTCCTGCACCCACCGCGACAGCACACACCACATCGTCTCGGCAGGACAGGCGATTGCTCCAGGAATACCGCTTGGGCGCAATCGGTCTGACGCAGCGTAATCGTGCGACCGCGATCGCACCGAGACCATGCCGTGATCCGAGTGAGTTACACCCATGTCGTTGCTGACCGCGCCGGGAAGCCGACGATGCTCCAGGGGGTGGACCTGCGAGCAGATCGCCTGTTGTAGGCTCAGAGCGCAGCAGGCGAGTGTAGTTCAATGGTAGAACATCAGCTTCCCAAGCTGAGAACGCGGGTTCGATTCCCGTCACTCGCTCCAGGAACGTCATCGCAGGTCACGGGCCCGTCGCCGGAACATCCGGAGGCGGGCCGTCG
>NZ_JBVPVA010000703.1:0-3501 GCF_055612215.1 Actinomycetospora sp.
CGGCGGCGGGGCCTCGCCGCCCTTGGGGCCCGGCACGCCGCGGAACCCGTACGGGCCCGGGTCGCGGCCGGGCTGGACGTACCAGCACTCTCCCGCGGCGCCGTCGGCGAGCATCCGCTCCACGGCGTCGGCGACGTCGCCGGCCGAGAGCAGCGGGAACCCGGAGAACTGGTCGCGCACGTGCGCGATCAGCGCGGTGTCGGCGAACCCGGGGCACAGCGCCATCGCCCGGATGCCCTCGGGCGCGAGCGTGGCGGCCGCGGAACGCACGTAGCCGACGACGGCGTGCTTGGTGAGCGTGTAGATGGCGTCGCCGGGCAGCGGGACGAGGCCCGCGAGCGAGGAGGTCGCGATGACCGTCCCGCCGCCGGTGCGCCGCAGCGCGGGCACGGCGGCCGTGAGACCGAAGACCACGTGGTCGACGTTCACCCCGACGACGCGGCGGTAGGCCTCGACGTCGAGGTCGGTGATGCCGGACTGCCCGCCGACGGACCCGGCGTTGAGGTGCACGACGTCGAGGCGCCCGCCCCACGTCTCGGCCTCGGCCACCGCCGCGCCCATGGCCTTCGGCGAGGTGACGTCGCAGGCGATCGCGAGGCCCCCGACGTCGTCGGCGACGCGCGCGGCGGCCGTCGCGTCCCGGTCGACGACGGCGACCTTCGCGCCCGCCCCGGCGAGCCGGCGCACGACCGCCTCACCGATGCCCGAGGCGCCCCCGGTCACGAGGGCGACGGTCTCCGGTGTGATCAGCACGTCCGCAGGATCCTCTCGAGCACGCGGGTGCCGAAGTGCAGCGCATCGACGGGGACCCGCTCGTCGGTGCCGTGGAACAGGGCGGTGAAGTCGAGGTCGGGAGGCAGGCGCAGCGGGGCGAACCCGAAGCAGCGCATCCCGAGCTTCTCGAACGCCTTGGCGTCGGTCCCCCCGGACATCATGTAGGGCAGCGTGTGGCAGCCCGGGTCCTCGGCCTGGACGGCGGCGGTCATGGTGTCGACGAGGTCGCCGGAGAACGCGGTCTCGACGGCGGGCAGGTTGCGGATCCACTCCCGCTCGACGTCGGGCCCGAGGATCTCGTCGAGCTCGCGCTCGAAGGCCTCCTGCCGGCCGGGCAGCACGCGGCAGTCGACGGTGGCCTCGGCGACCGCCGGGATGACGTTGGCCTTGTAGCCCGCGGAGAGCATCGTCGGGTTCGCGGTGTCGCGGGTGGTCGCGCCGACGACGCGGGCGACCCCGCCCAGCTTGGCGACGGCGCCGTCGAGGGCGGCGGCCGACTCGGTCGGGAACTCGATCCCGGTGAGCGCGGTGATCTCGTCGAAGAACCCCTGCACCGACTCGGTGAGCACCAGCGGGAAGCGGTGGCGGCCGAGGCGGGCGACGGCCTCGGCGAGGATCGTCACGGCGTTCTCGTCGTGGACCATCGAGCCGTGCCCGGGGCGGGAGCGCACCCGCAGCCGCATCCACGCGATCGACTTCTCGGCGGTCATGACCGGGTAGACCCGCAGGTCCTCCCCGAGGGTCACCGAGAACCCGCCGACCTCGCCGAGGGCCTCCGAGCACCCCGCGAAGAGGTCCGGACGGTGCTCGGCCAGCCAGTGCGAGCCGTACGCGCCGCCGGCCTCCTCGTCGGCGAGGAACGCGAAGACCAGGTCGCGCGGCGGGACCACGCCCTCGGCGCGGAACTGGCGCGCGAGCGCCAGGATCATCGCGTCCATGTCCTTCATGTCGACCGCGCCGCGACCCCAGACGTAGCCGTCCTGCACCGCCCCGGAGAGCGGGTGCACCGACCAGTCCTCGGCGGTGAAGGGCACGACGTCGAGGTGGCCGTGCACGAGCAGCGCCGGGCGGGAGGAGTCGGCGCCGGGGAGACGGCAGAAGGCGTTGTGCCGGCCGGGCGCTCCCGACTCGACGATCTCGGTCCCGTAGCCGACCTCGCGCAGCTTCGCGTCCACGTAGGCCGCGGCCTCGGCCTCCCCGGTGGTGGTCTCCAGCTCGCCGGTGTTGCTGCTGTCGATCTGGATCAGCTCGCTGGTGAGCTGCACGACCTCGTCCTCGGCGGCACCCATGAGGGCGCATCCTGCCAGCCCCGGCTCCACCCCGTGTGATCGTCGGGTGGGGCGTCGCGTAAGCTCTCTTCCCGCAGGTCCGAGTGGCGGAATGGCAGACGCGCTAGCTTGAGGTGCTAGTCCCCGAGTAGGGGGTGGGGGTTCAAGTCCCCCCTCGGACACCCAGTGCTGTCGAATCCCCGGCTCGTCGGGAGTCTGCCGTGATGAGCCCGGTGCGGCGCCCCGACGCCGAGCAGGCCGCAGGACCGATCGCGTTCGCGGTGGTCCTCGTCGTGGTCTCCACCCACCTGTCGACGAACCTCGGCGGTCCGACCGTCGTGGTCACCTACGCGATCGCGACGGGGCTCACGACGCTGCTCCTGGTCCCGCTCGCGATCGAGCGCCTGCAACGCGCACCGTCGTGGGTGCTGCCCGCGCTCGTCGCTGCGTGCCTCGCGGCGCTGGTGACGGTGTTCGTCGTCGGGGTCCCGGTGTCGGTGAACCACGTCCTGGGCGTCGGCAGCGACCGGGCCGACGCGTTGGACGTCGCCTGCTCCGAGCTCGCCGCCGGGCGCTACCCCTACGCCGCGACGACCTACCTCCAGAACCCGATCACCCCGCTCCCCGGCGCGCTGGTGCTGGCCGCGCCGTTCCGGTTCGTGCTCGGTTCCGCGGCGTGGCAGAACGTGGCGTGGACGGCGCTGCTGCTGCCGGTCCTGAACGGCGGGTGGCGGCTGCGCCCGGGCCCGACGGTGCTGTGGGCGCTGACCGTCGTCTACGGCCTGGAGGTCTGGCGCGAGTTCCTCATCGGCGACGACCTCGTCACCGGCGCCGTGCCCGCCCTCGCCGCGGTCGCGTGGACGCTGCGGGCGGCCCGCCCGGGGCCGGACGGGTCGGTGCGGATCCTGGCGGCGGCCGCGGTCGCGCTCGGCGTGACGACCTGCACCCGCCCGCACCTCGCGCTCGTCGTGGTGATCGTGGCGGTGGCGGTCGGGCTGCACGCGGGACGCCGGCGGGCGGTGCTCGTGGGCGGTGTCGCGGCGGCGGTCTGGGCGGTGCTGATCACGCCCTTCCTGCTCGGGGGGCTCGCGCGCTTCTCCCCGCTGCACGTCGCGGCGAAGGTGACCGCCCAGCGGGGGCTCTCGGTCGGGATCGTCGTGATCGCCCTCGGGGCCGCGCTGCTGCTCGCCGCCGTCCTGTGGCGGCTGCGGCCCGCCTCGGCCGAGGCCGTGGGCTGGTGCTGCGCCGCGGTGATGTTCGCGCCGTCGGTGCTCTCCCTGACGCGTGCGCTGGCCGAGACCGGCGCCGTGTGGTCGGCGGACCTGACGCTCGGGGCGGGCGCGGTGCCGTTCGCGGTGTGGGCCCTCGCCGTCCGCGACCGGGCGACGGCGGCCGCCACGCGAGGGGAGCGATCGGTCGCTCTACCCGCCTGAGGGTTCCCCTCGCGCGGCCCGGAACG
>NZ_JBVPVA010000761.1:0-1368 GCF_055612215.1 Actinomycetospora sp.
GTCGCCCTCTCCGGCGGGGCGGGCGACTCGATGCTCGGCCTGGCCCGTGAGGCCGGGGTCGACGCCTACGTAACCGCCGACCTGCGCCACCACCCCGCCGACGAGCACCTGCAGCGCCCGGGTGCCCCGGCGCTCGTCGACGTCGCCCACTGGGCCTCGGAGCACCCCTGGTGCGCCCAGGCCGCCGGGGTCCTGCGCCGCGCGCTGCCCGGGGCCACCGTGACCGTCTCGGCGCACCGGACCGACCCGTGGACGCTCGGCTCGGCGGCACACGCCCCGGTCGCCGTCCCCGACCGCCCCTCGACGCCGGCCGCACCGCTCTCCCTGTCCGACGCCATCGAAGGAGCCGTCCAGCCGTGAAGCGGACCCAGCCATGAAGGCAGACCCGGCAGCCCAACGCCGGCTGCTCGACCTCGCGGCCGTCGACGCCGAGCTCTCCCGCGCCGAGCACCGGCGCCGCACCCTGCCCGAGCAGGTCGCGGTGGAGGAGGCCGAGCGCACGCTGCGCGCCGCGGCCGACGCCGTCGTCGTCGCGCAGACCTCGCTGTCCGACCTCGACCGCGACGTCGCGAAGCTCGACCGCGAGGTCGAGCAGGTCCGCACCCGCGAGACCCGGGACCGGCAGCTGCTCGACAACGGTTCGGTGTCGGCGAAGCAGGCGACGGATCTGTCCCACGAGCTCGAATCGCTGGAGCGCCGCCGCGCGGTCCTCGAGGAGGAGCAGCTCGAGGTCATGGAACGCCAGGAGGCCGCCGGGGTGGACCTTGCGCACGAGACCGAGGCGCACGACGCGGCGAGGACCGCGCTCGAGGACGCCGTCGAGCGCCGCGACGGGGTGCTGGGGGACATCGGCACGATCGAGGTCCGCCGCGGCGAGGAGCGCACCGCCCTGGTCGCCGAGCTGCCCGCCGACCTGGTCGCGCTCTACGACCAGATTCGCGCCAAGGGCGCGGTCGGCGCCGGCGAGCTGACCGGCAACCGCTGCGGGGCGTGCCGGTTGGAGATGGACCGCGCCGAGCTGCGCGACATCCAGGGCGCCGCGCCCGACGAGGTCGTCCGGTGCGACAACTGCGGCGCGATCGTCGTGCGGGCCGCGCCGAAGTCGTCGTGACCGGGGCCTCCGACGCGGCCGGCGCCTGGACCGGGCGCGGGGCCGCGACCCCGACGCGGGTGCTGCTCCTGCGCCACGGGCAGTCGCCGCTGTCGGTGGACCGGCGCTACTCCGGGCGCGGGAACCCGCCGCTCACCGACGTCGGGCAGGCCCAGGCGCAGGCGGCCGCGGCGTCGGTGGCGGCCCGCTACCCGGCGGCCGACGTGGTGGTCAGCTCCCCGCTGGACCGCGCGCGCTCGACGGCGGCCCCGGTGGCG
>NZ_JBVPVA010001001.1:0-1010 GCF_055612215.1 Actinomycetospora sp.
TCGGCGCGGTGGTCCTGGCCCTGGCGATGACCAACACGCTGTCGGCGTTCGTCGCCACCATCACCAACTCGCAGAACACCGCGGCGACCGGGACCGTGGTCCTGCAGGAGTCCGGCTCCTCGGGCACCACGGTGTGCAACAGCACCGACAGCACGGGCGGCATCAACACGAACTCCTCGACGTGCACGTCGTTCAACAAGTACGGCGGGAGCACGACGCTCGTGCCGTCGAACGCCGCGGGGACCACCAACAACTCCGTGACCACGGTGAACTTCAAGAACACCGGGACCGCGGCGGCGACGTCGTTCACGATGGCCTTCGGGGCCTGCACGCAGAGCAACAACGGCACGACGAACAACGGGTCCGCGACCGACTACTGCTCGAAGCTCCACGTGAAGGTGACCAGCGGCGCGACCACCGTGCAGGCCGACACCGTGGCCTCCACGCTCGCCAACACGACCGTGAACCTGCCGGCGGCCCTGGTCCCGGCGGTGGCCAGCGGGACGACCATCCCGTTCACCTTCACCGTCTACCTGGACAGCTCGGCCGGCAACACCTACCAGGGCCTGTCCGGCTCCCAGCCGATCACCTGGACGCTCTCGTCCTGATGCCGCGGGCTGCCCGCGTCCGTCCGCCCGCGGGTCCGTGGGCGGACGGACGCCAGGGTCCGCGGGATCCAGACCGACACCGAGACCGATCCGGAGCATGACGGTGGACCAGGCCCACGGGCGGCGCGGCCGGCGCCGGCTGTCCGCACTCCTCACGGCCCTCGCCGGGGTCGCGCTCATCGCGGCGATGGTCACGATCGCCCTCTGGTACCGCGACGGCGGCCGCTACCAGGTGGTCGCGACCCCGTCGATGGGGACGACCGCGCCGGTCGGCACGCTGGTGCTGACCGAGCCGGCCCCGGAGTACCGGCTGGGTGACGTCATCACCTACCAGCCCCCGGTCCCGCAGCCGCAGGACACCAAGACGCACCGGATCGTGCGGATCGAACCCGGGCCGGACGG
>NZ_JBVPVA010001016.1:0-5637 GCF_055612215.1 Actinomycetospora sp.
GGCCTCCCTGCTGGCCCCGCCGCCGTCCGACCCACCGCCACCGAGGAACGCCGGCGGGGCCAGCAGGGAGGCCAGGGCGGGGTCGGGGAACGCGGCGAAGCCGCCGAGCGCGACGAGCAGCGCCGCGCCGAGGAGGAGCGAGCTGCCCGCGCCCGGGGTTCCCGGGGCCATCGCGGCGGCCGGCGTCCCGGTCCGCGCGGCCTCCCGGGCGGCGGCCAGCGTGGCCCGTCCGGCCGGGGTGAGCACCCGGAAGTCCGTGGGCTTCGCCGCGCTCGCCACGCACAGCACGAGGACCAGGCCGAACACGAGGAATTCGATCGACGCGCCGTGGCCGAGACCCGCGGCGAGCCGGGCGACCCCGAGGAGGACGACGAGCCCGAACGGGATCCAGGCCCGCAGGGCCCGGCTGCGCATTCGCGTGGGGTCCCGGAGCAGGCCCCGGGCGACCAGCTGCTCGTCGAGCTCCCGGGTCAGCCCGACGGTCCGCGCCCCCGTCACCAGCTGACGACCGGTCCGCGGGGTCTCGGCGTGGCGCAGGACGGCGACGTCGAGGTCGGACAGTTCCGGGTCGTCCTCCGGCCGGGGACGACCGTCGCTGACGACCGTGCAGAGCCGGCCCCCGTCGTCGACGCGCAGGCGCCCGCTCTCGACGAGCCCGGCGACGTCCGCCGCGACGGCCCGGTCGGTGCCCCCGATCAGGGCGCCGAGCTGCACGGGGGTGAGCGTGTGGTCCGGCGGAGCCTCCGGCCCCCACCGCGCCGCGACCAGGGCGAGGCGGGGCAGGGCCAGCGTGACGAGGGCGAGCAGGAGCCAGCCGACGAGGAACAGCGGTCCGGGGATGCCCCAGGTGGGAGTCATGGCGATCGATCCGTCCTCACGGGGACGACCGGCTGGTCGTCACGGTGAGTGAACGATGACCGGTCGCGGGACCGTGGGGCAAGACCGGATCACACCAGTGGAGCAGCCGATACCGACGCAGTGTCGCGGACGCGACAGAACGGGGTCAGCCGCCGGCGGACGGGTCCTCGTCGGCGCGCCCGCGCTTGACCTGCTCGTCGAGGCTGCGGAGGAACTCCGGGTCGTCGTCCGGGGCGATCTGACGGGGACGGCGGGCGCGACCGGCGCCGGGTGCGCGGGTGGGCCCGGTGGGGGCCTCGTCCTCCGGGGCGCCGGTGCCCGTGGCGAGCGTCTGAGCGGTGACGGCCTTCCAGAGCAGTACTCCGACGGCCACCAGCACCATCACCGCGACGACGAACAGCACCACGTCTCGCACCTCCTCCGGACGCCCAGGCGGGCGGCCGATCGCTCGCCTGACCTACGCTACCCGGCCTTCGGCGTGTCCGGGGGACGATCGTCGGAGGTCCGCCGGGTGGACGGTCGGTGACGGCGAGCGGGGGGCCGGACGTGCGAGGACCCGGCCGCGGCGGTGCCGTGACCGGGTCCTCGAGGGGTTCGTGCCGAGCTCAGCCGTGCGCCTCGCTGGTGAGTCCGTCGAGGAGGGTGCGGACCTCCGACTCGCGGAAGCGGCGGTGGCCACCCGGCGTGCGGATGGATCCGATGCGCCCGGCCGCCGCCCAGCGGGTGACGGTCTTCGGGTCGACGCGGAACATCGCGGCGACCTCACCGGGGGTCATGAGACGCTCGGTCGCGTCCGGTGTGACGGTCATGCGCCACCTCCTCGGGCCAGCGGCCCGCCCAGGGTTCTGTCGCCCGGGGCCGGGAGGCGGTCGTCGGGCGGAGCAGACGTTCTGGTGCGAATCGTGACACCGGACCCCTCACGTACTCGAACGCTAGTGCGGAGGTAAAAGGTTCATAAAGGCAGGAAACGGACGATCGTGTCGCTCCGGTCTCCCTGACGAACGCCTACCCTGGACCTCGTGGAACCCGCTGGATCGCCGTCGGGGAGCCCGTCCCCGGCCGACACCCCGATGTCCGAGTCACCCGCGGCCGCCGCCGAGTCACCCGCGCCCGACGCCGCACCCGCGCCCGCCGCCGCACCGCCGGCCGCGTCCGGGAGCCGCGGCGGCCTCGCCCTCGCCGTCGGCGCCTACGTCGGCGCGCGCGTGGTGCTCGTCGCGGTGATCACCGGTGTGCTCGTGCTCGTCGGCCTGCCGCTGCTGCTGGCGCTGATCGTGGCGCTGATCGTCGCCCTGCCGCTGTCACTGATCGCGTTCCGACCGCTCCGCACGCGGCTCAACGCCGAGATCGAGGCGGCCACCGCCACCCGCCGGGCCCAGCGCGACCGGCTCCGCGCCGAGCTGCGCGGGGACGAGGTCGGCGAGGAGCCCTGATCACGAGCGGCCGGCCGTCAGGCGCTCACCGGGGTCGGCGACGGTGCCGTCCCCGGCGATGTCGTCCAGGGCCCGGCCCCGGGTGTCCACCCCGAACGTCCAGAGCACGACGCCGGCCAGCAGGACGAGCACGGCGGTCGTGAGGAAGACGCCGGTGAAGCCCGCCACGCCGGCCACGGCCGCGATGAGGAATCCGTTGGCGACGCCGGCGATGCGGCCGGCGCCGTTGGCGATCCCCGAGCCGATCCCGCGCAACGTGGTCGGGAAGACCTCGGGCAGGTAGGCGTACAGCACGGCGGTGTTGGCCTGCAGCAGCAGCGCCGCGACGAAGCCCGCGACGACCAGGGCCACGGTGTCGTGGGTGAGGGCGAACACGAGCATCGCGACCGCGACCAGCGCGCAGAGCACACCCGACGTCCGCCGTCGCTCCCACCGGTCGATGATCGGCAGGGCGGCGAGCGCCCCCAGCACCGGCGCGAGGGCGAGGACGGCGCTGATGGTCAGGGCCTGCGTCGTGTCGAAGCCGCGGTCGACGAGCAGCGTGGCCACCCAGCTGTTGAAGCCGTAGTAGCTCAGGATGGCCAGCACCATGACCGCCGACGTCACGACCGTGCGGCGCAGGTAGCGCGAGCTGCGCAGTTCCGCGAGCCCGTGGCGCGGTTCGGCGGCGCGGACCTCGGGCTCGGGGAGGACGACGCCTCGAGCGGTGAGGTCGCGCTCGAGCCGGTCGACGAGCAGTTCCGCCGGGGTGCGCCGACCGTGGATCTCCCGCCAGCGCACCGACTCCGGGAGCAGCAGGGCTCCCAGGACGGCGGGGATCAGGCCGACGCCGCCGACGACGAACACCCAGCGCCACCCGTCGGGGCCGAGCGGGACCAGCAGGCGGGCTGCGCCGGCGATCAGCGGGACACCGAGGCCACCGAGCGCGATCATCACCGACAGGTACCGGCCGCGGGAGGTGCGCGGGAACATCTCCACCGCGTAGACGAGCAGGACGCCGGTGGTGGCCTGCACGCCGGCTCCGGTCAGGAAGCGCAGCGCGGCGAACACCGTGTAGCCGGGCGCGAGCGCGCTGAGGATCGAGCAGACCGAGAAGAACGCCGCCGCGGCGATCAGGATCGTCCGTCGCCCGTACCGGTCGGCCAGGCGCCCGCCGAGCAGTGCACCGACGAACATGCCGAGGAAGGTGGCGGAGGTCAGCACGCCGAGGTCGGTGATGGACAGGTGCCAGTCGGTGCGGATCGCGGGCGCCGAGTAGGAGAGCGTGGCGATGTCGGCGAGTTCGCACAGGAACAGGGAGGCGAGCACGACGGTCCAGCGCACGTGGGTGCGGGTGATCCGTGGCAGGCGTTCGAGGCGGGTCGACGGTAGGGCAGCGCTCGGCGGAGGGACTGCGGCATCGCGAGTCGGGTCGGTCGTCATCATCGGCTCCTGGTCGGCGTCGGTGGCTGCGCCGGAGGTCGGGCCGTCACGGGCCGCGCCCCGTCGAGGGCGCGTTCGTACCCGCCACCGGCTCGCGGCGGGTGGCGTCGGATGGGTGCGGGGAGCGCGGCTCAGACCGCGGCGTCGGCCGGCAGGAGGCCGTCGGCGATCAGGCGGGGCACCAGGCCGCCGGCGTCGAGGATGTCGAGCACCATGTCCGGGACGGGTGCGAGCTCGAAACGCCGTTGTGGGGTCTCGACCTGACCCCGCCGCAGGTCGACGGTGACCGTGTCGCCCTCCGCGACCGCTGCGGTGATGCCCGGCACGGTCATCGCGGGCAGGCCGTAGTTGATGGCGTTCCGCAGGAAGAGCGAGTTGATCTCGTCGGCGACCAGCGCGGCGATGCCCAGCATGCGCAGCAGTGGTGCCACGGGGCGGCTCGAGCCGACGCCGAAGTTGCGTCCCGCGACGAGGACGTCGCCGTCTGTGACCAGGTCGGTCCAGCCGGGTCGCAGGTCGTAGAAGACGTGCCGGGCGGCTTGCGCCGGCTCCAGCTTCATGGCGAAGCCGGGGTACATGGCGTCGGTGTCGATGCTGTCACCGAAGAGCCAGGCGCGGCCCGTGACGCGGCCCGGGGCTCGTCGGGCGTCGGATGGGTCGGATCGGTGGTCCATGGTGCTCGCTCCTCGTCGTGGTGATCGGGTTCAGCGGCCGGTCTCGCGGGCGTCCACGAGGTGTCCGGCCACCGCGGAGGCGACGACGGTGGCGGTCGAGGCCATGTAGATGTCGGCGGTGGGGCTGCCCATCCGCCCGCGGAAGTTGCGGGTGCTGGAGGTCAGGCAGACCTCGCCGTCGCCGACGACGCCCATGTGGTAGCCGAAGCAGGCCCCGCAGGTGGAGTTGGTGACGACCGCCCCGGAGTCCGCGATCGCGGCGAGGTAGCCGCGCCGCAGCGCCTCCCGGTACACGGCCTGCGAGGCCGGCGTGACGATCAGGCGCACCCCCTCGGCCACCCGACGCCCCTCGAGCAGCTCGGCCGCGATCCGCAGGTCCTCGAGCTGGCCGTTGGCGCAGGAGCCGACGAAGCACTGGTCGATCTTCGGGACGTCGAGCTCCGACACCGGGACGGCGTTGCCGCTGACGCGTCCCGGCAGTGCCACCTGGGGCTCGATGCGGCCGAGGTCGACGGTCCGGACCTCGGCGTAGTCGGCGTCCGGGTCCGCGTCGACGGCCCGGTAGGGACCGGCTCCCGCCGCGGCCAGGTACTGCTCGCACCGCTCGTCGACACCGAAGACGGTGAAGTCGGCGGAGACCTCGGCGCCCTGCGTGGCGATGGTGCGGCGGTCGTTCATCGGGACCGAGGCCAGGCCCGGGCCGCCGAACTCGAGACTGTGGTTCGTGGCGTCCCCGTGGACCGCGGCGACGTGGAGGAAGACGTCCTTGCCGCTCAGCCCGGCCGGCATCTCCCCGACCAGCTCGTAGCGGTAGGTGGGCGACACCGTGTACCAGGTGCGGCCGGTGCACAGGATGGCCAGGACCTCGACGAGGCCGAGGCCGCGGGCCGCGTTGTTGAACGCCCCGCCGGCACAGGTGTGCGAGTCGGTGCAGGTGAGCACCTGGCCGGGAAGGGCGAGCGCGTTCTCGGCGATCACCTGGTGGCAGATGCCGTGCCGGCCCACGTCGAAGAAGCGGTCGACGCCGAACTCCTGGGCGAAGGCCCGGGCTCGCCGGCCGCTGTCGGCGTCCACCAGCGAGGGCGCCGGAACGGCGTGGTCGAGGACGATCGCGGTGCGGTCGGGGTCCGCGATCGTCAGGGGCGTGGTCCAGCGCTGGAACTGCAGGTCGATCAGGACGTTCATGTCGACCTCGCAGACCACCGTGTCGCCGGGGGCGACGGCGTCCACGCCTGCGGCGCGCGCGAGGA
>NZ_JBVPVA010001042.1:0-1661 GCF_055612215.1 Actinomycetospora sp.
CTCCGCCACCACGACCGGCCCCTGACGCGGAGTGAGGCTCTCGAGGACCTCACGGGCCGGGTGCGCGACGAAGGCGGCCTCCACCTGCCACAGCGCCGCCGCGACCTCCGCATCCACGACGCGATTCTGTGGGCTGACAAGGGGACACGCGCCACTGATCGGGCGCTTTCTACTCAATGGTGTCACTCTTCGTGTTCTTGCGTACGGCCGAGCGAGGAATTGCGTCGGGCCCGGTCGTGGTCGGGGTGGCCGGGGTCACCTCGGCCGTCGGGCACGCCACACCCGCCGGACTCCCCGTCGGGCGGTGGCGCACAGTGAGGGGGTGACGAGCCGAATCGACGGGGACGCGGGCACGGAGGTCAAGACGACGGCGGGCGTGGTGCGGGGCCGCACCGGGCGCGGCGTGCACGTCTGGCGCGGGATCCGGTACGCGGCGCCCCCGGTCGGGCCCCGGCGCCTCCGGGCCCCCGAGCCGCCGGAGCCGTGGGAGGGCGTCCGCGACGCGACCGAGTTCGGGCCGGTGCCGCCCCAGGAGCGGATCGGCGAGTTCGTCGGCGCCGGCCGCCACACCCCGATGGACGAGGACTGCCTGACGCTCAACGTCGTCGCACCGGCGGCGCCGGGCGAGGGCCCCCGCCCGGTGATGGTGTGGTTCTACGGCGGGGCGTTCGTGCTCGGGGCCGCGTCCGCGCCCACCTACCGCGGCCACGGGCTCGTGCGGACCGGCGACGTCGTCTACGTCAGCGTCAACTACCGGCTCGGTGCGCTGGGCTACCTGGACTTCTCGTCGTTCGCCACGCCCGAGCGGCCCCTCGACGGCAACCTCGGGCTGCGCGACCAGCTCGCCGCGCTGCGCTGGGTGCACGACAACATCGCGGCGTTCGGCGGGGACCCCGACAACGTCACGATCTTCGGGGAGTCCGCGGGCGCCATCTCGGTCACCACGTTGATGACGATGCCCGCCGCCCGCGGGCTCTTCCACCGCGCGATCGCGGAGAGCTCGGCGCCCGGCGTCGCGTGGTCGACCGACCGCGCCTCCGGGTGGGCCCGGCAGTACCTGCGGGAACTGGCCGACCTCAAGGGCATCCCGGTGCCGGGGACCGGACGCGAGCCGCTGCCCGCCCCCACGGCGACACGTCTGCTCGACGCCGCGTCGACCGACGACCTGCTCGCCGCCTCCCGCCGGATGCGCCACGCCGCCGACGACACGCCGGGGATCCTGCTCACCGCCCCGACCGTCGACGGCGACCTGCTCCCCGAGGCGCCCCTCGACGCCTTCGAGGCGGGCCGCAGCCATCCCGTCCCGCTGATCATCGGCACCAACGACACCGAGGGCCGGCTCTTCGAGCTCCCCGGCCTGCGGCTGGACCTGCTGGTGTCCGACGAGCGCGCGGACGCCCTGTTCGCCGCCACCCAGCCGGAGCTGAGCGAGCAGGTCCTCGCCGCCTACCGCGGCACGCGCTACCGCAAGGACCTCGGCGGCGACTACCTGTTCTGGTACCCGTCAGTGCAGGTCATGGAGGCGCACGCCGCGGCGGGGAACCCGGGCTACGCCAACCGGTACGACCTCGCCCCCCCGCTGCTGCGCTGGCTGGGGCTGCGCGCCACCCACGCCAGCGAGCTCTACCCCGTCTTCGGGATGGCGGACTCGCGCGTCGGGA
>NZ_JBVPVA010001056.1:0-1086 GCF_055612215.1 Actinomycetospora sp.
GGCCGCCGCTGAGGCGGGGGCCGGCTCCGCGGAGGCGCGCTCAGCCGGGGGCGGGGCCTGCTCGACGGGTGAACGGCGCCGTGCTGGCCTGTGACGCCAGGAGCGTGCCGTTGCTGTCAGCCCCGGCGTCGGCGGAGGCGGGCCGCCAGCACGACCAGGCCCAGGACGACGACGGCTCCGATCGCCACCGGCGCCTGCCAGTTCGTCGTGCCGGTGGCGGGGGAGGCCTCGCCGCCGGTGGCCGAGACCGCGCCGACGGGGGAGGGCGGCGCCGTCGAGCCGAGCGTCGTGCCGGGGGCCGCCTGCGTCAGCTGCCCGACCGCGGCACCGCGCGGGAGCGCGAAGCCGTAGTCGAGCAGCGCGATCCCCTGCTCGTACATCGGCACCGGGCGCTGCTCGCCGTGCATGAGGACGACGACGAGCCGGCGACCGTTCCGCTGCGCCGCGCCGATGTAGGTGTGCCGCGCGTCGTCGGTGAACCCGGTCTTGCCGCCGAGCGCACCCGGGTACTGCCCGAGGATCTTGTTGTCGTTGTCGACGGCGAACGGCGGGTTGGGGCCCCAGCCCGGCAGGGTGATCTGCTTCGTGCCCACGGCCGTCGCGAAGGGTTCGTGCGCCATCCCGAGCCGGAAGATGCTCGCGAGGTCGTAGGCCGAGGACGACTGGCCGGGACCGTCGAGGCCCGAGGGGGTCGCCGCGCGGGTGTCGAGGGCGCCGATCTGGGTCGCGGTGCGGTTCATCAGGTCGACGGTGGCGGGCACCGAGCCGGTGAGGCGGATCGACAGCGCGTGCGCGATGTCGTTGCCCGAGGCCATCAGCATGCCGTCGAGGAGCTGGCGGATCGTGTACACGCCGCCGGGCCCGATGCCGACCCGGGTGCCCTCCTGGTTCGCGTCGTCCTGGGTGCCGACGACGGTCTGGTCCATGGGCAGGTCCTGCGCGACCAGCAGCCCGGTGAGGGTCTTCAGCAGCGACGCCGGCCGCAGCCGCGCGTGCGGTACCCGCGCGGCGAGCACCTCGCCGGAGTCGAGGTCGGCGAGGACGAAGGACTGCACCCCGACCGCGGGCGGGGCCGGGGCCCCGGAG
>NZ_JBVPVA010000805.1:0-5873 GCF_055612215.1 Actinomycetospora sp.
ACGACGGCGCGGGGCACGCGTTCTTCTCCGTCGACCGGCCGTCCTACCGGCCCGAGGCCGCGGTCGACGGCTGGCAGAAGGTCGCGGCCTTCCTCGACACCCACCTCGTCCAGGACCCCGTGGGAGCCGCCTGATGTGCACGTACTCCACCGAGAAGGTCGCCCTCGCGCGGTCGTCGGGGAAGACCCGCGACGGCTGGGCGACGATGTCCGAGGCGACCGTCTACTACGACCACCCCGTGCACGCCCCCGACGCGCACACGGTCAACATCGACTTCCTCGCCCCCGAGCGCGGCCCGGGCTCGCGCATCGCGGTCGAGCTGTCGCTGGACTCGGCCCGCGAGCTCCTCGCCGCGCTGCAGACGACGGTGGAGCGGGCCAAGGACCACTAGACCGCGCGCACGACCCGCTCCACGACGGTGGCCGGGCTGGGCTGGGTGGCCATCTCCGCCCGGACCTCGCCGGCCGCCGTCGCGAACGCCTCCTCGGTGAGCAGGCGCCCGACCGACGCGCGCAGGGTGGCGACGTCGACGGTGGCCGGGTCGTGCGACAGGCCCACCCCGCGCTCCGCGACCCGCTGCGCGGCCAGGGGGTTGTCGGCGAACGAGGGCAGCACCAGCTGGGGCACCCCGTAGAACAGCGGCGCCGCCGTGGTGCCGGAGCCACCGTGGTGCACGATCGCCGCGCAGGTCGGCAGGAACGCCGAGAGCGGCAGGTAGCCCACGGCCCGCACGTTCGCGGGGAGCTCCCCCAGCGAGGTGAGGTCGGCGGTCCCGGCCGCGAGGACGACCTCGACGTCCATGCCGCCGAGCGCCTCCAGCACGACGGCGAGGCTCGAGACCCCGCTCAGGGCCGGCACGACCGTGCCGAGCGTGACCGCGATCCGCGGCCGCTCCGGGCGGTGCAGCGCCCAGTCCGGGACGACGGTGCCGCCGTTGTAGGGGACGAACCGCATCGGCCACCACGGCGCGCCGTCGCGCTCGTCGTGGGTGACCTCGTTCCGGCCCATCCCGCCCATGCTCGGCGGCCGGGGGTCGATGCGGGCCACCGGCACCGGTGTGCCCTCGATGCCCAGCCGCTCCCGCACGAGGTCGTTGACCGGGCCGTCGCCGAACCCGTCGTGCCCGGCACGCCAGTCGACGTCGCGCATCGACCAGGAAATGCGGTTCCCGACCTCGAGCGCCGGGACGCCGAGGGCCGCGGCGGTGAGCATGCCGGCGGCGTGGTCCGAGGGGTGGGCGACGAGGTCGGCGCCGAAGGCCCGGCCGGCCTCGATCGTCCCGGCGGTCATCGTCACGGTGAACAGACCGAACGGGTTCCCCGCCTTCGCGGCGAGCCGGTACTCCTCGGGCAGGTCCTCGTCGGGCTCGCCGCCGGACATCACCCGCCGCATCAGGTCGGCCCACACGTCGCGGTCGGGGTGGACGTCGTGCACCGGCAGGCCGGCCGCCGGTCCGACGGTCGCCATCTCGGACGTGGTCGCGAGCAGCACCTCGTGGCCGGCCGCCCGGGCCGCCCACGCGAGCGGGACGAGCGGCAGCGTCAGCCCGTACCCGGGCGCGGTGGCGAGGAGGATCCGCATCGGACGAGCGTGGCAGACCGACGCCACGAGCGCCTTGCTTTTCGTACAGTAGCGATATATCGTTGCTACATCGCCGACAGTCGGCGAGCACGACCGAGAGGAACATCGACATGTTCAGCACTCACGAGCGCCCCGAGTGGGCGCATCGACACGGACGACACGGCCCGGCCGGGCCGCACGAGCACCGAGGCGAGCCCGGCGGGCCGCGCCGCGGCGCACGCCGACGGGGTGGCCCGTTCGGCAGGGACTTCACCGACTTCGGACCGCCCTTCGGCGGCCCGTTCGGCCCCGGGGGTCCCCGGGGCCGCGGTCGTGGCCGGGACGTGGAGGGCGAGGAGCCGCACGGCCCCCGCGCCGACCAGGTCCCCGGCGAGGACCCGGGGCCCCACGACGGCCCGTTCCCCGGCCCCTGGGGTCCGGGTGGACCCCGCGGTCGTCGCGGCGGTCCGGGTGGCCGCGGACGCGGCCGTGGCCCGGGCGGCCGCGGCGGCCCGGGACGACGCCCGCGGGGCGACGTCCGCCTCGCGATCCTCGCGCTGCTGCGCGAGGAGCCCCGCCACGGCTACCAGATCATCCAGGAGATCTCCGAGCGCTCCGGCGGCTCGTGGAAGCCCAGCCCGGGATCGGTCTACCCGACCGTCGCCCAGTTGGCCGACGAGGGTCTGGTCCACACGGAGAAGGAGTCCGGCCGCACGGTCGTGCACCTGACCGAGGCCGGGCGCACCTGGGCCCAGGAGCACGCCGCCGAGCTCGACGCGGTGTGGTCGCAGGTCGAGGCGGACGCCGACGACGGGTTCGCCGACCTCCGCACCGCGGGCCGCGGCCTCGCCGGCGCGGTCGCCCAGATCGCGCAGGTCGGCACGGCCGCGCAGGTCCGGCAGGCGACGGGCGTCCTCGACGAGGCCCGGCGCCGGCTCTACCTGCTGCTCGCGGAGGTCGATCCCGCGTCCGGGACGGCCGACCACGACAGCGATCCGGACACCGAGCCGGAGGACGACGGGTCCGACGGGCCGGTCGCCGGGACGACGTGACCGTCGGCCGCGCCGCCACACCGGCGCAACGTCCCCGTCACCGGACGTCACACGGCACTCCTACGCTCGCCTCTCCGGTGGCCCGCAACCGATCGGGTCGGGAGAGGAGCACGGCGTGCTGGGTCGACGTCCGGGGCGGGGAGCCCCGCCGGCGCCCGGTCCGGTCGCACGCACCGTCGCCGGCGAGCGCTGGGCGCTGCAGTACCGGACCGTCCACGGGTACCGGCGGGCCTTCCGCATGGCGGGGTCCGGCCCGGTCCTGCTCCTGATCCACGGGATCGGCGACGACTCCTCGACCTGGGACCCCGTCCTCGACGACCTCGCCCGCGACCACACCGTCCTCGCGCCCGACCTGCTCGGCCACGGCGGCTCCGACAAGCCGCGCGGCGACTACTCGATCGGCGCCTACGCCAACGGGATGCGCGACCTGCTCTCGGTCCTCGACATCGAGCGGGTCACCCTCGTCGGGCACTCCCTCGGCGGCGGGGTCGCGATGCAGTTCGCCTACCAGTACCCCGAGCGCACCGAGCGGCTCGTGCTCGTCGGCGCGGGCGGCGTGGCGCAGAGCGTGACCCCCGCCCTGCGGGCCGCGTCGCTGCCGCTGGCCGACCTCCTGCTCCCGATGCTGCGCTGGCCCGGCGTCCGGTTCCAGACCGAACTGGTCCTGCGGACGCTCCAGCAGCTCGACACCGGGCTGGGTCGCGACGCCGAGGACCTCGTCCGGCTGGTCGACGCGCTGCCCGACGCCACCAGCCGCTCCGCCTTCCTCCGCACCCTGCGCGCGGTCGTGGACTGGCGCGGGCAGGTCGTGACGATGCTCGACCGCTGCTACCTGACGGCGGGCATGCCGACGCTGCTCGTCTGGGGGGCCGACGACGTGATCGTCCCCGTCGAGCACGGGCGCACCGCGCACGCCGCGATGCCCGAGAGCCGGCTCGAGGTGTTCGAGCGGGCGGGGCACTTCCCCTTCCACTCGCACCCGCAGCGCTTCCTCACGGTGCTGCGGGAGTTCCTGGCCACGACCGAGCCCGCGCACTGGAGCCCCGCCGAGTGGCGGGCGCTGCTGCGTACCGGGCGGGGCGGGACCACCAGCGAGCTGCCGTCCGACGACGTCCCGGCCGCACCCCCGACCCATCGCGCTCCCCGGCAGGAGGCCTCGTCGCGGCGGCCCCCGGAAGCAGTGGGCAGACTGGGGAGGTGACCTCCGCGCCCACCGAGACCGGCATCGACACCGACCCGTACCTCTGGCTCGAGGAGGTCACCGGCGACGAGGCCTTGACCTGGGTCCGCGAGCGGAACGCCGAGAGCCTCGGCGTGCTCGCCGAGGGGGAACGGTTCACCGCCCTGCGCGACGGCCTGCGCGCGGTGCTGGACTCCGACGACCGGATCCCCTACACCCGCCGCCGGGGGGACCTGCTCTACAACTTCTGGCAGGACGCCGAGCACCCGCGAGGGCTCTGGCGGCGCACCACGCTCGACTCCTACCGCACCGGCGACCCCGACTGGGAACTGCTGCTGGACGTCGACGCGCTGGCGCGCGACGAGGACGAGAACTGGGTGTGGGCGGGCGCGGCGGCGCGCTGGCCGGACTACACGCGCGCCCTCGTCCAGCTCTCCCGCGGCGGCGCCGACGCGACCGTGGTCCGCGAGTTCGACCTGGCCGCGAAGCGCTTCGTGCCGGAGGGTGAGGGCGGCTTCGCGCTCCCCGAGGCCAAGAGCCGGATCTCCTGGATCGACGACGACACGGTCTTCGTCGGGACCGACCTCGGGCCGGGCTCGATGACGACGTCGGGCTACCCGCGGGTGATGCGGCGCTGGTCGCGGGGCACGGCGGTCGCCGATGCGCCGGTGGTGTTCGAGGGCGCCGAGACCGACGTCGCCGCGTTCGCGGGCCACGACCACACCGTCGGCTTCGAGCGCGACTTCGTGGGCCGCAGCCCCGACTTCCACACCACCGAGGAGTTCGTGCTGCGGCCCGACGGCACGCGGGTCCGCCTCGACGTGCCCGCCGACGCCGACACCGAGATGGAGCGCGCCTGGCTGCTGGTGCGCACCCGCTCGCCGTGGACGGTCGCCGAGGTCGAGTACCCGGCCGGGGTCCTGCTGGCCTTCGGGGCCGAGGACTACCTGGCCGGCGGGCGGGAGCACACCGTGGTGTTCACGCCCACGGCGAGCCGCTCGCTGGCGGGCTGGTCCTGGACGCGGAACCACCTCGTCCTGACGCTGCTCGACGACGTCGCGACGCGGCTGGAGGTCGTGACCCCGCCGTCGGGGCCGGAGGTGGTGGCCCCGGGTGACTGGACGCGGCGCGAACTGCCGACCGGTGACGACTTCTCCGTCGTCGGGGTGGTGGGCGTCGACCCGGATCACAGCGACGAGGTCTTCCTCGACACCGACGGCTTCACCCGGCCCTCGACCTTCGTGCGCACCGAGATCGGGGGCTCCGCCGAGGATGACGCGCCGCTGGAGACGCTGCGCTCGGCGCCGGAGTTCTTCGACGCCACCGGGGTCACCGTCCGGCAGTTCTTCGCGACCTCCGACGACGGGACGAAGGTGCCCTACTTCGTCGTCGGGAGGGAGCGTTCGACGCCGGGTCCGGTGCTGATGACCGGCTACGGCGGGTTCGAGATCTCCCGGACGCCGTCGTACTCCGGGGTGATGGGCCGTGGCTGGATCGAGGCCTCGGGGGACTGGCCCGGCGGCACCTACGTCGTCGCGAACATCCGCGGCGGCGGGGAGTACGGGCCGGAGTGGCACACCTCGGCGCTGCGCGAGCACCGCCACCGCGCCTACGAGGACTTCGCCGCGGTCGCGCGGGACCTCGTCGATCGCGGGATCACGACGCCGGCCCAGCTCGCGATCCACGGCGGCTCGAACGGCGGGCTGCTGATGGGCGTCATGATCACGCGGTACCCGGAGCTGTTCGGCGCGGTCGTCGTGATGGTGCCGCTGCTGGACATGCGGCGGTTCCACCTGCTGCTCGCGGGCGCCTCGTGGATGGCCGAGTACGGCGACCCCGACGACCCGGACGACTGGGCCTTCATCTCGGAGTACTCGCCGTACCAGAAGCTGTCGGCGGACGCGTCGTACCCGGCGATCCTGGTGACGACCTCGACCCGCGACGACCGCGTCCACCCCGGCCACGCGCGGAAGTTCGTCGCGCGGCTGCGGGAGTACGGCCACCCCGTGGAGTACTACGAGAACGTCGAGGGCGGGCACGGCGGCGCGGCCGACAACGCGCAGCGGGCCTTCCAGTGGGCG
>NZ_JBVPVA010000190.1:0-1743 GCF_055612215.1 Actinomycetospora sp.
GTAACCGGGGCAGATCCCCGGGCGATCAGGCCGCGCTCGCGGCCAGTCGGACGAGGTCCGGCAGCGGCGGGACGGTGATGGCGGCTGGGACGTGCAGTCGGTCGCCGAGGTAGCGAAAGAACGACACGCCGAGCTTGTTGCAGGTCTTCATGAGCCCGAGCAGGACGTCGCGCGCCGTGCGCCCGGCCGTGCTCACGGTTCCGCCGGAGATCTTGCGCTTGGTCACGCACGTCCGGATGTCGTTCTCCGACCCGTTGGTGTGCAGCGGGATCTCGGGGTGCTGGAGCACGCGCAGCAGCTCGGGCTTGCGTCGGTGCAGACGGGCGAGGAGCCGGTCCAGCAGGACGTAATCGGTCCGGCGCGTGAAGATCCGGTCGAAGCGGGCGCGCAGCGCCGCCGCGCGGCGCGGGCAGGGGTCTCGCTTCCAGGCCTTGAGGTCGGCGTACAACCACCAGATCAGCGCCCGTGTCACCTCGACCGCGCGCCTCTGCTCCGGCGTGGCCGGCACGAGCTTGTGCACGAGGCGCTCGGCGTGCACCCAGCACAGGGCGTGCTCGCCGACCCGGAACTGCCCGGCGTCGTCGGAGACGATCACCGTCCCCGCCAGCAGGCCGTGGCGGCGGACGGCGCCCCAGAGCGCGCCCTCGGTGGCGATCGGCACCGGGTCGGGCGTGACCTCCAGCCGGTCGATGCCCAGAGCCGCGAGGTGCGCGGTCCAGGCCGCCGCGTCGGCGAACCGCTTGGCCGGGTGCGCGTCCAAGAGCGCGATCACCGGCCCGGACAGGCAGCGCCCGCGCATGTAGTCCAGCGCCGCCGCGTCGACGACGTAGTCGGTGTGCCCGGCCCGCAGCAGGGAGAGGAACGCCTCGCGCGACTTGGACGTCCCGGTCCGGAACGCCGTGAACCGGTCGTCCCCGATCTGGGTGGTGACGCCGTCCGCGCGCGCGTGGCGGGCGGCGGTGTCGTCCACCGTCACCCAGCGCGCCGTGGCCAGCCCCGCCCGCAGCACGTCGCGGTCCTCGGTCACCAGGTCGTCCAGGCGCGACGTGAGCAGCCGCACCACCTGCCGCTTGGAAACCTCCACCCCGACGCCGTTCAACAGGGACGTGAGCCGCTCCGTGGTCACCTGCCCCTGGGCGTGCAGGGCTAGCACGAAGCGGCGCAGCCCCGGCCCGAACCCGCCCACGGTGCCCGGCGGCAACGGCGCGACCACGGTCTCGCCGGACGGCGTCAGCCAGCGCTCGCGGCGGTAGCGGATCACCTCGGCCGAGAGGCGCAGCTCCCGCACCAGGCCGTCCTCGTACCCTTTGAACCGCGAGCCGGCCGGCACCGCGGCCTTGCACACCCGCTCGGCCGTGACCGCGTCGCGGTCGCGCTTGGGACCCCGCCGCCGCTTCGAGCGCTCGCTCGTCTCGCCGGCCCGCTCGGGCTCGGTCGCCGCCTCCATGCCCGAGGGCCGCGACGGCGGGCGCGGCGGCAGGCCCTTCAGCCGCGCCACCTCGTCGCGCAACGCCCGGTTCTCGGCCCGCAGCGCCGCGATCGTCGCCTGCTGCGCTTCCACCTCAGACCGCAGGGCGGCGTTGTCAGCCTGAAGCCGACGGACCTCGCCGACCAACACGCCGACGAGGTCGCGCAACTCGGCGAGCGAGAGGTCCTCCAGCGGTGCGGCGTCCGGCAACGGCATGCGCAGCGTGAATCACGCCCGCGTCCTCAGCGCAACCTCACCGCCCGGGAATCTGCCCC
>NZ_JBVPVA010001179.1:0-4924 GCF_055612215.1 Actinomycetospora sp.
TCGGGCAGCGCCTCGTCGCGCAGCGGGTCGACCACGACGACCTCGCAGCCCGCCGCGATCAGCAGCTCGGCGTGCTCGGGGTAGCCGAAGGTGAAGGCCGGCCCCCGTCGTCGCCGTGGCGGGCGGGCCGTCCCCGGCTGCCGTCACCTCCAGGACCGGGTCCCACGACGCGGCCGGCGTCGCGGGGGCGCGGCGGGCGAGGGCCTCGACCGCGTCGAGGTCGACGTGGGCGGCCACCAGGGCGGTCATCGCGGCCACCGCGTCGCGGGCCGCGTCGCCGTGCTCGGCCGCGGTGACCAGGCCGAGGTGTCTCGAGGGCACGGCCAGCTCCGCGCGGCGCGGCACGACGCCGAGCACCGGCATCCCGACCTCCGCGCACGCCGCCCGCAGTGCCTCGGCGTGCCGCTCGGTCCCGACCCGGTTGAGCACGACGCCGGCCGGGCGCACCCGCGGGTCGAAGTGGGCGAACCCGTGGAGGAGGGCGGCGACCGAGCGGTGCTGGCCGCGGGCGTCGACGACGAGCACCACCGGCGCGTCGAGCACGCGCGCGACGTGCGCCGTGGAGCCGTCGTCGTGCGCGCTGCGCGCTCGTGCGTGCGTGTCCGTGTCCTGGGGCCCGGATCCACGCGCGAGACGGCCGTCGAACAGGCCCATCACGCCCTCGACGACGGCCAGGTCGGTGCCGGCGGCCCCGTGCACGACGAGGCCGGGCAGGCGCTCGGCCCCGACGAGCACCGGGTCGAGGTTGCGGCCCGGGCGCCCGGCGGCGAGCGCGTGGTAGCCGGGGTCGACGTAGTCCGGGCCGATCTTGAACGGCGCCGGACGGGTGCCGCGGGCGGCGAGGGCGCCCAGCAGCCCGGTGGCGACCGTCGTCTTCCCGCTGCCCGACGACGGCGCGGCGATCACCACCCGCGGGGGCAGGACCCCTACCACTCGATCCCCTTCTGGCCCTTCTGCCCGGCGTCCATGGGGTGCTTGATCTTGGTCATCTCGGTGACCAGGTCGGCGAGGTCGATCAGCGCCGGCGGGGCGTCCCGGCCGGTGATCACGACGTGCTGGTTCCCGGGTCGGTCGCGCAGCACCTCGACGACCTCGTCGACGTCGACCCACCCCCACTTCAGCGGGTAGGTGAACTCGTCGAGGACGTAGAAGTCGTGGGTGTCGGCCTCGAGCCGGCGCCGGATCTCCGCCCAGCCCTCGCGGGCGGCCTCGGCGTGGTCCTCCTCGGAGCCCGGCTTCCGCGACCAGGACCAGCCCTCGCCCATCTTGTGCCACTCGACGGGCCCGCCCTGGCCGGTGCTCGCGTGCAGCTCGCCGAGGGCCTTGAGCGCGGTCTCCTCCCCGACGCGCCACTTCGCCGACTTCACGAACTGGAACACCGCGACGTCCGCGCCGGCCGTCCACTGGCGCAGCGCCATCCCGAACGCGGCCGTCGACTTGCCCTTGTTCGGTCCGGTGTGCACGACGACGAGCGGACGGCGGCGGCGCTGGCGGGTGGTGAGCCCGTCGGCGGGCACCGTGGCGGGGACTCCCTGGGGCATGGCTTCCTCCCTAGACGGCGGCGCGGGCGACGGCGGCCACGCTCTCGCCGGTGAGCTCGTCCAGCGTCACGATCGCACCCGCGGCGGCCCCGGCGATCCGGCCGGCGAGGCCGAGGCGCACCGGCCCGGACTCGCAGTCGACGACGACGGTGCTCATCGCGGCCCCGCCCCGTCCGGGCCCCGCCTCGCGCGCGAGCCCGCGGGCGGCGGTGAGCGCGGCCTCGAGCGGGGTGCCCGCGCCCGGTCCGGCCCCAACGGTGGCGCGCCCGTCGGTGAGGACGATCAGCAGGCCGCGGCGGCGCGGGTCGCGCACCCGCTCGGCGCGCAGCACCCGCCGCGCGGTCCGCAGGCCGTCGGCCAGCGGGGTGCGGCCGCCGGTGCGCAGGTCGGCGAGGCGGTGGTGCGCGGTGTGGACCGAGGTCGTCGGCGGCAGCGCGACGACGGCGCCGGACCCGCGGAAGGTGACGACGCCGACCTTGTCGCGCCGTTGGTAGGCGTCGCGCAGCAGGGCGACGACGGCGCCGGTCACCGCGCTCATCCGGCGGCGCGCCGCCATCGACCCGGACGCGTCCACGCAGAAGAGCACGAGGTTCCCCTCGCGCCCCTCCCGCTGGGCGTGCCGTAGGTCGTCCGGCCCCGGCCGACCCCGGCGGCCACCGCGGACCGCCGCGAGGACGGTGGCCGGCAGGTGCGGCGCGGGCCCGGAGACGGGGGTCTCGACGACGGCCCGGACGGTGCGTCCGCGGCGTCCCCGGGCCCGGGACCGGCGCCCGGGCACGCCCTCGCCGATCCCGTGCACCTCGAAGCGCCGGGTGCGCAGCCGCGTCGGGGTGGGTGCCCCGACCGGGCGGCCCGCGGACTCGTCGGCGCCCCCTGATGCCAGCGGAGCGTCGACGCTTGCGTCCAGTGGCAGTGAAGCCCCGTCGTCGCGGCCGCTCGCGGGCGGCTCGACCCCGGAGGCCGGGCCCGACGGCGGCGCGGCGGCCTCGGAGCCGCCGGACGACCCGGCCCCGTTCGGATCGAGGTCGTCGCCGGCCTCGGCCCCGGGTGGTCCGCCGTCGTCCTGGGCGCCGTCGGACGGGCCCCCGTCGGAATCGTCCGGGCCGCCGTCGTCAGGACCGCCGTCACCCCCCGACGGCGGGTCCGGGGGCTGCTCGTCGTCGAAGTCGCGCACCGCCTGCTCGGCCTGCTCGAGGGCCTTCTCCAGCTCCTCGTCAGAGAGGTGCGGCTCGTCGAAGGGGTCCCGGCGACGCCGGTGCGGCAGCGCGAGCCGGGCGGCCGCCCGCACGTCGTCGACGTCGACCGCCTCGGCCCCGCGCCATGCGGCGTGGGCCACCGCGGTCCGGGCGAGGACGACGTCGGCGCGCATCCCGTCGACCTCGACCGCCGCGCACACCGCCGAGATCCGCACCAGCTCGCGGTCGGTGAGCACCACGGCGCCCAGCCGCGACCGGGCGGCCGTGAGCGCGGCCCGCAGCTCGTCCTCGGCGGGGGCGAAGCGGGCGGCGAACCCGGCCGGGTCGGCGTCGTGGGCGAGGCGGCGGCGCACCACCTCGGTCCGCTCGGCGACGGCGCGGGAGGCGGTCACCGCGACCGTCAGACCGAAGCGGTCGAGCAACTGCGGGCGCAGCTCGCCCTCCTCGGGGTTCATCGTCCCGACCAGCAGGAACCGCGCCGGGTGCGCGAACGAGACCCCGTCGCGCTCCACGTGCGAGCGCCCGGACGCCGCGGCGTCGAGGAGCAGGTCGACGAGGTGGTCGTGCAGGAGGTTGACCTCGTCGACGTAGAGCACGCCCCGGTGCGCTGCGGCGAGCAGGCCCGGCTGCACCGAGCCCCGGCCGTGGGCGAGGACCTCCTGCAGGTCCAGCGATCCGATCAGCCGGTCCTCCGAGGCCCCGACGGGCAGCTCCACGAGCCGCGCCGGGCGCCGCTCGACCGGCACGTCCGGGCCGAACGGACCGTCCGGGCTCTCCTCGCCCGCCTCGACGTCGACGCCGAAGCGGTCTCCGGCGCGCACCGTGACCTCGGGCAGCAGCGCCGCGAGCGCCCGGACGACGGTCGACTTCGCCGTCCCCTTCTCCCCGCGCACCAGGACGCCGCCGATCCCCGGGTCGACGGCCGAGAGCAGCAGGGCCAGCCGCAGGTCCGGGTGGCCGACGACGGCCGAGAAGGGGAAGGTCACGGGAGGCGACCCTAATCCCGCGCGCCGCCCGACATCTCATCGACCGCTGAGATGTAGGCGACGGGGGACGAGGTGGCTCACACCGCGACGCCGTTCCCGGCCCGCTTGTCGGCCTGGAACGCCTCCTCGTCCAGCCCGCGGCGCCAGTACCCGGAGATCGAGACGAGCTCGCGCTCGACGCCGCGCTCCTCGCGCAGGTAGCCGCGCAGGGCCTTCATCGCGCTCGTCTCCCCGTGCGCGAACACCTGGACGCGGCCCTCGGGCCACGACGCGGCCCGCACCACCTCGACGAGCTCCTCGCCGGCCTGCCGGTGCACCCAGCGCACCGACAGCGCCCCGGGGCACTCGAGCGTCATCTCGTCGTCCGGGCCGTCGACCTCGATCACGGCGTGGACCGGCGTGCCCGGGGTGACCCGCTCGCAGGCGGCGGCGATCGCGGGCAGCGCGGCCAGGTCGCCGATGAGCACGTGGGCGTCCACGTCGGCCGCCGGGGCGAAGGCGCCGCCGGGGCCCTGCAGGACGAGCTCGTCGCCCGGCTGCGCGGCGAGCGCCCAGGGCCCGGCCACCCCCTCGTCGCCGTGGACGACGAAGTCGATGACCATCTCGCCGGCGGCGTGGTCGAGGGAGCGGATCGTGTAGGTGCGCATGATCGGCCAGTCGGAGCGCGGCATCGTCTCGCGCACCGCCCCGACGTCGAGGGGCTCGGGGTAGGTCACGCCGGGTCGGCGGAAGGCGAGCTTGACGTAGCGGTCGGTGTAGCCGTTGTCGGGGATGCCGGCCACGCCGGGGCCGCCGAGCACGACGCGGACCAGGTGCGGGGTGAGCCGCTCCGACCGGAGCACGGTCAGGCGGTGGCCCGGACCGCCGCGTCGGGGTGCTGCCGGGGCCGTCGGGGACGCCATGGAACCTCCTGCTGCTTAGGTAAGGGTCACCTTACCCAACCGCGGTGAGAACGGGCTGTGACCCGGGCCCGTGCGCCGGAGACCGTTGTGCGGCACCCCTGACCGTGCGAATCTGCTTGCCAGGCCCGTGACCTGGATCTCACGAGGGCGGTTGATGACCCAGCCGTCGCCGCGCCGCCGCCTCCCCGACACCCGGCCTCCACACCGTCGGACCACCGCCCTCCGTGCCCCTCCGGAGCGGCGCCCCGACGCCTGCCGGGCCCGCTCCCCCGTCGGGGTCTCCGGAAGGTCCCGACGTG
>NZ_JBVPVA010000822.1:0-2090 GCF_055612215.1 Actinomycetospora sp.
CAGGTCCTGGTCCAGCCGTTCTTCCTGCTGTTCGTGTTCGGCAAGGTGCTCAGCCAGCTCGGCTACATCGCGCCCGGGTACGCCCAGCTGCTGCTGCCCGGCCTGCTCGCCCTCAACGCGTTCCTCGTCGCGGTGCAGGCCGTCGCGCTGCCCCTGGTGATCGACTTCAGCTACACGAAGGAGATCGAGGACCGGCTGCTCGCGCCGCTGTCCACGCGCATGGTCGCCGTCGAGAAGATCGTGTTCGGCGCGGTGCGGGGCATGATCGGCTCGCTGGTCATGATCCCGGTGGGCTACCTCGTGCTCGACCAGGTGACGTGGCGCGTCGCCGGGCTGCCGGTCTCCGCGCTGCTGCTGGTGCTCGGGGCGCTGGCGGGCGGCGCGGCGGGACTGGTGATCGGCACGGCGGTCTCGCCGCGGCGGATCAACATCGTGTTCGCGGTGGTGATCACGCCGCTGCTGTTCACCGGCTCGACGCAGTTCCCGTTCCTGCAGATCGGCTCGCTGCGCTGGTTCCAGGTGATCTGCGCGCTCAACCCGATCACCTACGTCTCGGAGGGGCTGCGCGGCGCCCTCACCCCGCAGATCCCCCACCTGCCGACGTGGTTGTGCGTCGGGGCGCTGGTCCTGTCGTGCCTGCTGTTCGGGGCGATCGGGATCCAGGGGTTCGTCCGGCGAGCGCTGGACTGACCAGGCGCAGCCAGACGAGCGCCCCGAGCAGCGTCGGGAGCATCAGCAGCGGGCTGGGGAAGCCGAGGACCTGGCTGAGCGTGAGGTCCCCGACCGCGGCGAGGACCCCGACGACGAACCAGCCGACCCCGGCTGTCGTCGGCCGGTCGCGGACCCCGAGCGGGGTCCGCGGCCACGGCTTCGCCAGCGAGAGCCACGCCTGGAAGGCGATCGCGGATGCCATCGCCGCGCTCGCCACCACCAGGGCGGGCGGCGACGGTCGGCCGCCGGCGTCGATCACCGCAAGCTGGACCGACAGCACGCCGATCCCGACGTAGAGCTGCACCAGGGTGATCGCGAACTTCGCGGCGACCCACCAGTGGTGCAGCAGTCCCCACGGGGTGGCCAGCGAGAGCAGCACGCCGGTGAACGCCGAGGCGGTCGCCGCGGGGGCGAGCAGGTGCATGTCCAGGTGGTGGGCCATCGCGACGGCGGCTGCGGTCCGCGCCGGGTCGTCCCGCGAGAGCACGAGCAGCGCCACCAGCCCGAGGGCGGTGCTCATCCAGCCCACCGACGTGAGCACGTGCACCCACACCAGCAGCCGCCGCCAGGTCCGGACCCCCGTGATCGCCACGCGACCACGCTCGCCGTCGGGCGCGGCCCGGACATCGGGGACGACCCCGACCTCCACCCCGACGACGACCCCCGGGGTCAGCCGGCGAGCTTCGCGGCCACCTCGGCGAGCCGCGCCCCCTGCACCCGGGCGGCGCCGAGCGCCTCGTCGTCGGGCGCGGCGGAGCGCCGCGACACCCACGACGCGCCGTACGGGTTCCCGGACTGCATCAACGAGGGGTCGGCGGCGTAACCGAGCGGCATGATGATCGTGCCCCAGTGGTAGAAGACCATGTTCATCGCGACGATCGTCGCCTCGAGCCCGCCGTGCCCGGTCGACGCCGACGTGAAGGACGTCCCGACCTTCGACGCGAGCTTGCCCTGGGCCCACAGTCCGCCGGTGGTGTCGAGGAACGCCTTGAGCTGCTCGGCGGCCGCGCCGAACCGGGTGGGGCTGCCCAGCGCGATCCCGTCGGCCCACTCGAGGTCGTCGAGGGAGGCCTCGGTGTCGTAGGGGTTGTTGTCGACCCACTCCTGCCACCGGCGGTTCCCCGCGATCGCCTCCGCCGGGGCCCGCTCGGCGACCGGCCGCACACGGACCTCGGCGCCGGCACCGCGCGCCCCCTCGGCGAGCGCCTCGGCGAGGGCGGCGACGTTGCCCGTGGCGGAGTAGAAGACGACGACGATGCGGGCCACGCGGGACCTCCGGGGAGCGGGAGCGGGGAGTCGGGCCCACCCTCTCGCGCCCGTCCGGCCCGCGCGTACGCAGGACCCGGGGTGCGACGAGGCACACTGGTCCGGTGGCGACG
>NZ_JBVPVA010000297.1:0-4767 GCF_055612215.1 Actinomycetospora sp.
CGACGATCTACCCCAACTACCGGGTCGTCGCCTACTACGGCACGGCCGACACGGACCGGCTGGGCGTCCTCGGGGCGGGGACGCCCGAGCAGGCCGCCCGGAAGCTCGAGCAGGCCGCGGCCCCGTTCGCGACGCCGGGGCGCACCGTGCAGCCGGCGATGGAGCTGATCGTCGGCGTCGCGGACGGCGGGCCCGGCCCGGACGGCGCCTACCACCACGACATCGACCAGGGCGCGGCCCGGCAGTACCTCGCGGCAGCGCGGGCACACAAGCAGCTGATGATCATCGACATCCAGCCCGGCCGCTCCGACTTCATGACGGCGGTCAGGCCGTGGGAGAGCCTCCTGCGCGAGCCCGACGTGAGCCTGGCGCTCGACCCCGAGTGGCGGATGCCGCCCGGCGCGGTCCCCGGCAAGCAGATCGGCACGGTCTCCGCGGACGAGGTCAACCAGGTCTCGACGTGGCTCGCCGACATCGTGCGCGCCGGCAACCTCCCGCAGAAGCTGTTCGTGGTGCACCAGTTCACCTCGAACATGATCACGAACCCGGAGCGCCTCCAGACCCCGCCGCAGCTCGCGATGGTCCAGCACATCGACGGCTTCGGGGCGCCGCCGAACAAGCTCGGCAAGTACAAGGACCTCCAGCGCCCGCAGCAGATGCACCTCGGGTTCAAGCTCTTCTACACGCAGGACACCCCGATGCTGACCGTCGCGCAGGCCATGGCGCTCCAGCCCGCCCCGGACCTCGTCACGTACCAGTAGCCCGGCAGCGGAACCGGTTCGCGCCGCCTCGTTAGGCTCGCTCCATGGCACGAGGCGTCACGCGGATGTCCGATCTCTTCCTGCGCACCCTGCGCGAGGACCCGGCCGACGCCGAGGTGCCGAGCCACAAGCTGCTGGTGCGCGGGGGCTACGTGCGCCGCATCGCCCCCGGCATCTACTCCTGGCTGCCGCTGGGGATGCGGGTGCTGCGCAACATCGAGCGCATCGTGCGCGAGGAGATGGACGCGATCGGCGGCCAGGAGGTGCACTTCCCGGCCCTGCTGCCCAAGGAGCCCTACGAGGCGAGTGGGCGCTGGACCGAGTACGGCGACGCGCTCTTCCGGCTCAAGGACCGCAAGAAGGCCGACTACCTGCTCGGGCCCACGCACGAGGAGCTCTTCACGCTCATGGTGAAGGGGGAGACCTCGTCGTACCGGGACTTCCCGATCACGCTCTACCAGATCCAGACGAAGTACCGGGACGAGGAGCGGCCGCGCGCGGGCATCCTGCGCGGGCGCGAGTTCGTCATGAAGGACTCGTACTCCTTCGACCTGTCCGACGCGGGCCTGGCCGAGTCGTACGCGGCGCACCGCGTCGCCTACCAGCGGATCTTCTCCCGGCTCGGTCTCGAGATCCAGATCGTCTCGGCGATGTCCGGGGCGATGGGCGGCTCGGCGTCGGAGGAGTTTCTCGCGCCCTGCGAGACCGGGGAGGACACCTACGTCCGCTGCCTGGAGTCGGGCTACGCCGCGAACGTCGAGGCCGTGACGACGCCCGCCCCGCCGGAGCAGCCGATCGCCGACCAGCCCGAGGCCGTCGTGTACGACACCCCGGACACCCCGACGATCGACACGCTCGTCGCGCACGTGAACTCCCTCGGGCTGGGACGGACGTTCACCGCGGCGGACACCCTCAAGAACGTCATGGTCAAGACGCGGACGCCGGGCAGCTCGGAGTGGTCGCTGCTCGGGGTCGGGGTGCCGGGTGACCGCGAGGTCGACATGAAGCGCCTCGAGGCCGCGGTGTCGCCCGCCCAGGTGGTCCTGCTCGAGGACTCCGACTTCACCGCCAACCCCTTCCTCACCAAGGGCTACATCGGCCCGGTGGGCCTGGCGAAGAACGGGGTGCGCTACCTGGTCGACCCGCGGATCGTCACCGGCACCGCGTGGGTCACCGGGGCCGACGAGCCCGGCCGCCACGTCGTCGACCTGGTCGTCGGCCGCGACTTCACCCCCGACGGCACCATCGAGGCCGCCGACGTCCGCGCGGGGGATCCCTCGCCGGACGGGGCGGGTCCGCTCGTGGCCGCCCGCGGCATCGAGATGGGCCACATCTTCCAGCTCGGCCGCAAGTACGCCGACGCGCTCGGGCTCACCGCGGCGGGCGAGGACGGCAGGCCGGTGACGGTGACGATGGGCTCCTACGGGATCGGCGTCTCCCGCGCGGTGGCCGCCATCGCCGAGCAGCACGCCGATACCAAGGGCCTGGTGTGGCCGCGCGAGGTCGCGCCGTTCGACGTGCACCTCGTCGTCGCCGGCAAGGACGTCACCCACACCGAGGCCGCCGAGACGATCGCCGCGGGGCTCGCCGGGGCGGGCCTCGAGGTCCTCCTCGACGACCGCAAGGCCACGCCCGGGGTGAAGTTCGCCGACGCCGAGCTCATCGGCGTGCCGACCGCGATCACCGTCGGGCGCGGCCTCGCGAACGGCGTCGTCGAGGTGACCGAGCGCGCCACGGGACAGCGGCGCGAGGTCGGGGTCGACGACGTCGTCGGGGCCCTGACGGGCGGGAGCTAGACCGCCCGGCGCCGCTCCATCCGGACGCTGACCGCGAACACGACGATCCCGAAGAGCGGGAGCACCGCGCCGACCGCGGCTGGGGCGTCGTAGCCGAGCCCGGCGGCCAGCACCGCACCGCCGAGCGCGGCGCCGAGGGCGTTGGCGACGTTGAACGCGGAGTGGAAGCTCGCCGCCGCCAGCGACGGGCCCTCGGCGGCGAAGTCGATCAGCCGCCCCATGAGCGCCGGCCCGGCGGACATCCCGACGAAGCCGAGCGCGAAGAGCCCGAGGGTCGCGGAGACCTCGTGGTGGGCGCCGACGGTGAAGGCGACGAGCACGGCCGAGTACACGACCAGCGCGATCGCGATCGTCAGCCGCGGCGCGCGCTCGGCGAACCGGCCGCCCGCGACGTTCCCGACGGTCATCCCGATGCCGAGCGCACCGAGCAACAGGGGCACCGTCGACGTCGGGACCCCGGCCTGGGCGGTGAGGATCGGGCTGATGTAGCTGTACACCGCGAAGAGGCCGCCGAAGCCCGTGGCGATCACGCCGAGGGTGAGCCACACCTGCGGGCGGGTCAGCGCGGTGAGCTCGCCGCGCAGGCTGCCGCCGCGGTCGCCGGGCGGGCTCGGGACGAGCGTCGTCACCGCGAGCACGGTGATCAGGGCGATCACGGTGACCGCGAGGTAGGCGCTGCGCCAGCCGAAGGTGTCCCCGAGCCACGTCGCGGCCGGGACGCCGACGATGTTCGCGATCGTCAGCCCGAGCATCACCGTCGCCAGCGCGCGGGCGCGCTTCTCCGGGGGCACGAGCGCGGATCCGAGCACCGCGGCCGTGCCGAAGTACGCGCCGTGGGGGAGTCCGGCGAGGAAGCGCAGGGCCACGAACGGCAGGAACGACGGGGCGATCGCGGAGAGCGCGTTGAACAGGACGAGGGCGACGGCGAGCGCCACCACCAGGCGCTTGCGCGGCCAGCGGGCGCCGACCAGCGCGATCAGGGGCGCGCCGACGACGACGCCGAGCGCGTAGGCGCTGATGGCGATGCCCGCCGTCGGGACGGAGACCCCGAGGTCGGAGGCGAAGCCGGGCAGCACGCCCATGCTCGCGAACTCGGTGGTGCCGATCGCGAGGCCGCCGAGCGAGAGCGCGGCGAGGCTGACCGCCGCGGGGACGCGGCGTCGGCCGGTGTCGGTGGGCTGCGGTGATCCGGTCGGCGCGGTGGGCTCGACGGACGTGCTCACAGGGAGGTCCTCCGGACGGACGAGTGGGGAACGAGTTCGGTGAGGTCGCGCAGGGCCAGGTGGGCTCCGCCGCCGGCGCCGCCCTTGACCCCGGCGACGGTGGCGCCGGCCGCGCGCCCCGCGGCGGCCCCGGTGGCGGTGTCCTCGACGACGAGGCAGTCGGCCGGGTCGACGCCCAGCCGGGCCGCGGCGAGGAGGTAGCCCTCCGGATCCGGCTTGCCGCGGGTGACGGCCTCGCGGTCGACGACGACCGGGGCGGCGATGCCGGCCGCGCCGAGGCGGGCCGCCGCGAGCCGGGCGTCGGCGCTGGTCACGACGGCCCAGGGACGGCCGAGCTCGTCGAGGGCCGCGATGAGGTCGAGGGCGCCCGGAGCGGCCACGACGTCGGCGAGGTCGTGGTACTCGCGCTCGAGCTGGGCCCGGGCGGCGGCCTCGACGGCAGGTCCCTCGAGGTCCGGGCGCATGCGGGCGGCGGTGTCCGCGGCGGGGTGGCCGGGCATCACGGCGAGCACCTCGTCCTCGTCGACGCCGTACTCGCGGGCCCAGGCGCGCCAGGAACGCTCGACGGCGGCGTCCGAGTCGACCAGGGTGCCGTCCATGTCGAACAGCACCGCGGCGTACGTCTCGACGGTCAGATCGCCCGTGCGGGTCATGGCTCGTCCCCTCCCCTCGGTGGTCCTCGTGCTTTTCCTCGGTATCCGAGGATAATGAGGGCGTGGGCAACGTGGGAGGCGCCGAGGGCACCGAACGCTGTGAGCCGTATCGCGCCCGGGTCGATCGGTGGCGCACCAGCGCGAGCGTGCTCGACGAGGTCCGCCGCTCACCGGGGCTGACCCGTGTCGAGCTCGCGGCGCGACTGAACCTGTCGAGCGCGACGACGACGGAGACCGTGGCCCGGCTGCGCGAGACCGGGTGGCTCGCCGAGGAACGGGCCCCGGTGAGCGGGCGCGGCCGTCCCACGACGTGCCTGCGCCCGGCTCCGGACGG
>NZ_JBVPVA010000352.1:0-3490 GCF_055612215.1 Actinomycetospora sp.
TGAGGAAGGGCAGCGCGAGCTCGAGGTCGCCGTAGTCGACGTCGGTCCAGATCCCGGAGTTGTCGGGTAGTCCGAGGGCGCGCATCTCGGGGCGGGCCCGCTCGTGGGCCACGATCGCCGCGCCGGCGAACAGGCCGTTGCCGGCGGTGTGGTCGGGGTGGTGGTGGGTGTTGACCAGCGTGCGGACGGGCGCGCGGGTGGTCCCGGCGATGGTGTCGAGGAAGGCGCGGGTGCGGCGCTCGGTGGAGCAGGCGTCGATGGCGGCCACGCCGTCGCGGGCGACGAGGAACCCGGTGTTGTTGATCATCCAGCTGCCGTCGGGCTGGACGTAGGCGAAGACGCCGTCGCTGACCTCCTGCACCTGGGCGTGCAGCGGGGCGTCGGCGTGGTCGACCACGGGCTTGCTCATCGGCTCCTCCTCGGCGTCAGGACCGGCAACAGCGCCGCGACGACGCCGTCGGTGACCCCGTCGCCCTCGTGCGGCAGGGCCGTGGGACCGGAGACCAGCTCCACCCAGGCGGCGTTCTGGCAGGCGCCCGCCACGAGCAGCGCGCACGTGGGCAGGTCGGCGTGCTCGTCGACCCGGCCCGCGTCGCGGTGCGCCACCAGCACGTCGTGCACGAGCTGCCAGGCCTGCTGCGGGCCGGTGCCCTTCTCGCGGTGGGCGGTGGAGTAGCGCTCGAACAGCGGCCGGTCGGCCAGCGCGGAGCCGATCAGCGGGTAGCTGGCCCGGTAGAACTCGCGCAGTGCCTCGGCGACGGCCCGGAGCGCCTCCCCGACGTCGGTCGCCCGGGTGGCCCGGTCGACGACCTCGTACAGCGTGCCGGTCTCGGCGAGGCCGAAGGAGAGCACGGCCGCGAGGAGCCCGCCCTTGTCGCCGAAGATGCGGAAGATGCTGCCCTCGGCGCAGCCGGCCTCCGCGGCGATCTTCTTGGTGGTGACCGCGCTGAAGCCTTCGCTGCGGATCAGCTCCGAGGTCGCCGCCAGGATGCGGGTGCGGATGGTCATCGGCCGCCCTTCGTTGACACCGGCCCGGGTGGCGCTCACCATACGACACATCGGAGTGAGTGCTCACTTCGATTTCGGCGAGGGAGCAGCGATGGATGCTGGCGGTGGCGCGGTGCGGCGCCTCGACGGGGACCGCTACGTGCGGGGACGGATCCGGTATCTCGACGACGAGGTGCCCGACGGGTGTCTGCACCTGGTCTTCGTGCGCAGCGTCCACGCCCACGCCCTGCTCCGCGGGGTCCGGACCGCGGCGGCCCTGGCCGAGCCGGGGGTGCGGGCGGTGCTCGCCGGGGTCGAGGCGGCCGAGCAGATCGGTGACCTGGTGTGCCTGCTGCCCGAGGCCCTGACCGGCGCGGCCGGGCCGCTGATGCTGCCGTGCCTGCCCGTCGACCGGATCCGCTACGCCGGCGAGCCGGTGGCCCTCGTGGTGGCCGACACCGAGGAGGCGGCGCGACGCGGTGCGGCGCAGGTCGTGGTGGACGCCGAGCCGCTGCCGCCGTTGCTCGACGTGGACGCGGCCACCGCGCCGGGCGCCCCGGCCCAGCACCCGGCGCTGCCGGGCAACGTCGTGATGGCGGGTGTGGTCACCGAGGGGGACGCGGCCGCGGCGATGGCGGCGGCCCCGGCGACGGTCGAGGGGGAGGTGGCCCTGGGCCGGGGGAGCGCGGTGCCGTTGGAACCGCGCGGGTGCGTCGCCCGCGTGGACGACGACGGGCGGCTCGTGGTGCGCGCGGCGACCCAGCAGCCGCACGGCCTGCGCGCGGACCTCGCCCGCCAGCTCGGGCTGCCCGAGTCCGACATCCGGGTCGTCGCTCCGCCCCTCGGTGGGGGCTTCGGGTTCAAGTTCCCCGGCCTGCCCGAGGAGCCCCTCACCTGCCTGATGGCCCGGCGGCTGCGCCGCCCGGTGCGCTGGGTCGAGACTCGCGCCGAGGCCCTCCTGGTCGGGGCCCGCGACTACCGCGCCCGCTACCGGGTCGGGTTCGACCCCTCGGGCCGCGTGACGGCGCTGTCGGTCGACCTCGACGCCGACGTCGGCGCGCTGTGCGCCACCCCCGGCCCGATCATGCCCGCGGTCGCCGCGGCCACGTTCCCCAGCGGCTACGACGTCACCGACCTCGAGGTGCGCTGGCGGGCGGTGATGACGACGAAGGGTCCGTGGAACGGCGCCCGCGGGTTCGGCAAGGAGGCCACCTGCCTGGTCACCGAGTCCGCGATGGACCACGTCGCCGCCGCGACCGGTCTCGACCCGGCCGAGGTCCGCCGGCGCAACCTCCTGCGCAGCGATCAGCTCCCGCGTCGTACCTCGACGATGACCATCGACTCCGGGGACTACCACCGCGCCCTCGACATGGTCCTCGACCTCGCCGGGTACGACGACCTGCGCGCGCGCCAGAGCGCCCGGGCGGAGGGGGTGGAACGCCTCGGGATCGGCGTCGGGTTCGAGCTGACCCCGGAGGGCATCGACTACGCCGGCAGCCTGTCGCGCGGGTTCGAGACCGCCACCGTCCGGCTCGACACCTCCGGCCACGCCACCGTCCTGACCGGGGTGACCAGCCCCGGCACCGGCAGCGAGACGGCGATCGCCCAGCTCGTGGCCGGTGCCCTCGGCCTGCCCGTCGACTCGGTCCGGGTGGTGCAGGGCGACACCGACCGCACCCCGTTCGGCTCGGGGAGCTTCTCGAGCCGCGCGGTGATGACCGGCGGCACCGCGGCCTGGTTGGCGGCGCGCGACCTGCGCGCCGGCCTCGACGCCAGCGCCGCCGCGCTGCTGGGCGCCGACGTGGAGGCGATCCGCGCCGCCGACGGCCTCTTCCGGGTCGACGACGACTCCGGGCGCGCCATCCCCGTCGGACCGCTGATCTCCGCGGTGCGGACCCTCGGGTCCGCCCTCCCCGGGGTCGAGGGCCTGCAGCTGGAGAGCACCCGCACCTACGGCCCGCAGAACCTGCAGTCGATCCCCGACCAGAACGGCCGCCTGCAGCAGTACCCGACCTACTCCTACTCGGTGCACGTCGCCGCCGTGCGCGTCGACGTCGAGACCGGGACCGTGACCGTCGAGCGGCTCGCCGCGGTCCACGACTGCGGCACGGTGATCAACCAGGACCTCGTCGACGCGCAGCTGCACGGCGCGGTGGCGATGGGGGTCGGGATCGCCCTCTACGAGGAGGAGGGCTTCGCCCCCGACGGCACGCCCACCAGCTCCGACTTCAAGCGCTACCTGCTGCCCCGCCGCCAGGACGTCCCCCGGCTGGAGAGCGCCCACCTGGTCTCGCCCTCGCCGTTCACCGAGCTGGGCACCAAGGGCGCGGGCGAGGGCGGCGTCGGCGGGTCGGCCGCCGCGATCGCCGGCGCGGTCCGCGACGCCGTCGGCGCCGCCGGCCATCCCGTCCGGACCCCGCTGACCCCGGCCCGTGTCCTCGCCGTCCTCGACGGCGTCTACGATCTCTCCGCCCTCGCCGAGGTGGCACCGTGACCGCACTGA